>CAIOKW010000001.1 GCA_903858975.1 Oligoflexia bacterium
AAATTTCCTTTTCGAAGGTGCCCAAGGGGTGATGCTCGATATGGATCATGGGACTTACCCTTATGTTACATCTTCTTTTACCACTTCACCGGGTGCTGGGGTTGGGGCTGCTTATCCTAAACTCACTCGAGCCTCCAAGGTTCTGGGTATTGCCAAGGCATACATTACGCGGGTCGGTTCAGGTGATTTCGTGAGTGAGATGCGGGGAGACTGGCTTGAACATGAAGTCAGCGTTTCTGAGGAAATTAGAAAAGCAGGCCAGGAGTTTGGTGCGACCACCGGGCGCCCTCGTCGAATTGGTTGGCAGGATTTAGTGGCCCTGAAATATGCAGTAGATGTGGCAGGGATTGATGAGCTTGCCATCATGAAAGGGGACGTCTTATGTGGCCTTCCCAGTTTGAAAGGTGAGTTTAAAGCCTGTGTGGCCTACGAGAGAGAAGATGGGAGCAAGGTTTCTCATTTTCCAGCACTCGCATCGGAGCTCAAAACATTAAAGCCCATTTACGAAAGTTTTCCACTTTGGGATCGAGCCCATCCGGAAGATAAAAAATATGCACAGTACTTAAAACGCATCGAGGAAGTGGTCGGAGTGCCGGTCCGCTTCGTAGGATTTGGTCCAGAGCGTGATCAAATGGCTGTAATTTCTTAATTGAGAGGAAATAGTATTTCATGTCTACTGAACCCGAAAATAAAACTAATGATCAATTCTTAGGATTAGAGAAGCGAAATGTGAAACTCGGCCTGTATGGGTTTCTTTTTGTTCTTCTTGCGACAATGCTGGGGCTAAAGCCTTTTCTCCCCACAGCCATTTATCATAATTTCGCGACCATCTATGACTATCAATTCTTTTCCAATCGCGTCGTTCGCGGCGCCCCAGGTGCGCCTTTAGAGCGTTCGAGTACAACACTAAAGGAGCCAAATGCGAACACGGCCCAGATGTTGAAGGATCTAAAAACAACGGCGCTTGTGGTTCTCCAAGATGGAAAAATTGCGTACGAAAGATATGATCTAGATGGTGGGGTCGATGTTCTTTCAGGATCCTTTTCCATGGCAAAGAGCATTGTCGGACTCCTGACGGGTTTCGCACTCCAAGATCATAAAATTAAAAGTCTAGATGAGCCCATCTCTCATTATATTCCAGAGTGGGAAGATCGGGATGAAGGAAAAATCACGATCAAGCAACTCCTGACGATGACTTCAGGCTTGAATTGGGATGAAAGTTACTGGAATCCTCTTTCGATTACGACCGAGGCTTACTACGGTAATGATCTTCTAAAGACGGCACTCAAGCAAAGAATTGCCCATGACCCAGGGACCTTGTTCAGTTATCAGAGTGGAACCACTCAGTTGCTAGGGATTGTGGTGAGCCGTGCTGTGAATCGCACGCTTGGTCAGTATGCTTCCGAAAGGCTTTGGATGCCTCTCCAAGCCGAGAAAGATGCCCTCTGGTCGATTGATCATGAGGAAGGAATGGAAAAGGGCTATTGTTGTTTTAATGCTCGCGCCAGAGATTTTGCAAGAATCGGTGAGCTCGTTCGCTTACAAGGGAAGTGGAACGGACAAGCGCTTTTGAATCCTGAATATATTCAGGCCATGACTCATCCTCATGGGATTTTAAATACCGATGGAAAACCCACCGATTACTATGGCTATCAATGGTGGGTGATGAAGACGGCGCAGGGAGAAATCCCCTACGCGCGAGGGATTCTCGGCCAATACATTATTGTCATCCCTCAAAAGAATGAAGTGTTGGTGAGACTAGGAAAAGCAACGGGTGAACGCTTTGATCATCATCCCGTTGAGGTGAGAGCCCTGGTTGATTGGGCTTTAACTCAGTGATCAGACTTTTCAAAAGTCTGTATTTTTGGGTTCTGTTGGGAATCCTTTTTGGGGGTACTCTCGGTGTCTTTTCACCCAGTTTTGCTCAGGCGCTCAGTCCGGTTGCCGAGGGGTTTATTCTTTTGATCAAAATCTTGGTTGGACCCGTGGTTTTTTGCTCAGTCGTAATGGGGATCGTCGGAGCAGAAAGTAAGAAGTCGGCATCCAGAATTGCGCTCAAGGCTCTTTTATATTTCGAGCTGGTTTCAACATTCGCGCTCGTCCTGGGTTTGCTCGTGGGGAACCTTCTGAAGCCCGGTGCAGGATTCCAAGTGAACACCAGCACCCTGGATAGCCGCTTGGTTTCGAAATATAGCCATGCTCACGGGAGCTTGTTAAACCCCCTCCAGTCGGGATTTAATTTAATTCAAGTCTTAGTGCTCGGATTAGTGTGTGGAGGAGTGCTTTTATTTAGTTCTCCCGTATTACGTCTAAGGGTCATTCAAAGGCTACGACGTGTGAATGAAATGTTTTTAAACTATATTTCAAAAGTGATGGTTTTGGCTCCCCTTGGAGCCGGGGCTGCGATGGCATTCACTACCGGTAAATTTGGTTTAAATTCACTGAGACCGCTTTTTCACCTCATGTTTTGCTTTTATCTGACCTGCGGAATTTTCATTTTTTTAATTTTAGGTTTGATCACGCGAAAATTAGGCTTTCGAGTGATCGATTTATTAAGATATTTGCGATCCGAGATTTTATTAGTGCTCGGCACGTCTTCTTCGGAGAGTGCACTCGCACCTTTGATGCAAAAACTAGAGCGTCTGGGTTGCTCGCCCAAGGTAGTGGGTTTAGTCGTTCCGACTGGATATTCTTTTAATCTCGATGGGACAAATATTTATTTAACGCTATCGGTACTGTTCATCGCGCAGGCATTTTCCGTTCCCTTGAGTCTAGAACAACAACTCGGTATTCTAATGATCGCGATGGTTTCATCTAAGGGCGCCTCTGGCGTCACTGGGGCGGGTTTCATCACCTTAGCTGCAACTCTTGCCGTCGTTCCCGAGGTACCTTTAGTGGGCCTTACCTTGATTTTAGGGATTGATCGATTTATGTCGGAGGCGCGTGCTATTACGAATATGATCGGGAATAGTGTGGCCACTCTGGTCTTGGCACACTCCGAGTCGAGCTTGGATTATGAAAAGCTCCATGCTCAAATCAATTTAAGTCAAGGAGTACCTTATGAAGCTTGAACCCATTTTATTTTGGGTTTTTGTGGTCTTCGTTTTATTTTTCTTGGTTCCATCGATTCGAATGGGGCAAGCTTCGGTACTCTTTCGATCATGGATTCCATCTTGGAGATTTTTCGAAAATCTAGGAACAGTTCCTGTTTTGTTTGTGAGGGTCCAATCGAATGCATCTTTAATTGAGGGCGCTCACTGGGTAGAGGCCCTCATGCCGCCGCAGCGAAAGTCCATGCTAGGACTGCTTCTGAATCCCGAGGGAAATAGGTTTCATGCGTATGAGACCTTGATTCGCTCGTATTCATTAGAGCCCGAGAATGAGGTTTTGAGATCCCAAATTCAACGACTTGCGCTTCAAGAGGCATTAAGGGTTGATTCAAAGGCGAAAGCTTATCAATATAAGATTGCACTCCGAGAACAGTCAACGTTGACGCAGGTATCTTTCCAAGATCAGTTAATTTCAAGTGTTTGTGAGGTATCCTGAAAATGGAATTTACCATTTACCTTCTTCGGCTTCTTGAGATTTGCTTGGGTGTTGCCATCTGCCTACAGAGTCTAGAGTTTTTCGGGATGCAGACGGCTTTGGGACCTCATGGGGTATTTGAATTTCGGGGTTTAATTGAAAATGATTTTAAGTTATTTCCAAAAATCCAGCGAAGCCTGCTTGAACTGGGCTTAAGTTTTCCAAATGTACTTTATCTGATGGGGTTTAGATTTGCCCTCGCCCTCTTACTGATATTTTTGGGC
>CAIOKW010000002.1 GCA_903858975.1 Oligoflexia bacterium
GAGGATCAATAAAATGGTTGCAGTCCCAGGCAAGGCTTTGTGCTGAGTCATCAGCAAAAGCAGCACCATTGGCTTGAGTTTTTGGAAGACAAGCAAACACGCGCCCAACTCGATTATCTGCTACAGCGGTTTGCTGATAACTCGAACTTCCAATCAGAAGCACATCTCGAATTCTCTGGGTGTTTTTAACAGCGTTGCTAACGTAATCGTAATAGGCGTTATGGAGTGTTCCTAGAGACGCTCCAAATCCTAATCCGTCAGCCCATCCGGCCGAACTCGCCGGAGATGTGGAATATCCTGGAATGTAAGGAAAACTTTGGTGACCCGGTCCCGACGAAGTCTCTAGGGTTTCGTTCAAGCCATGGGTATCGGTATAGGCGGTAGGAGCAATGAGGCCGTATTCACTTCCTCTTAAAACCCAAACCCCTGTCGATGCGCTAGAGGATACTGCAAGATCTGGATAGCCATCTCCGTCATAGTCTCCAGAGGTCATAGCCTTACCGAGCTTCACTAGGCTCACCGCTTTGCTAACGGGATCAGTGATGCTCTTGTATTTGTACATCGAAGGCTGACAAATGCCTGTAGAGGGAGAGCAGGGTGCGGAAGGATTCGTTACAAAGGACTTAGGTCCTAAATAATTGAGTCCCCCATTTGGAATCCCATTCGTATCGCGCTTTCCATAGAGCACAAAGAGCGGACCATAACCACTCGCAATCGCGAGATCGTCACAAGCAAAAGGCTTGTTCAAATTAGTGTCCGGAACCACAGGTGGGTTATTGGTGCTCAGTGTATCTTGATTGAAGTTCCCAACAAATAAGCCTGTTCCGAGCTGAAGATCGCGTCCTTCAGGGTAGAGATCGGAAATATCAAAGGAAATGATTTGACTGCGAGTCGTCGCTGAAATGGAGTTTACATTGGTCACATCATAATAAATCGCGACGCGACCAATGCGGGCCGGACGATTATCAGAAAGTGTATCAATGGAGTCAGGTAGGCCTACAGCGATATCGGCTGATCCATCGCAATTAAAATCTCCAACTGCAACGGATGAACCAATTTTTTGTGAACCGATTCCACCCTGTTGTTTAGAGGGGTAATTTCCTGAATCTGGAGTATTGCCACCTAAGCCTCGAACGTAAACCCAAGGGCGCTGAGTTTCATCCACTTCGACTGGATTTGTGGTACCGACCACCACTTCTTTCTTTTCTTGTGCGCCGGTTGCAACATCTTCAAACATTGCAAAAAACTTATATTTACTGGCTGGGAGTGGTTGGTTTGATGAGATTTTTCCCGTGCCTAAGCTTGATCCAATCAGTGTTCCAAGATTCGTTACGGGATCAACTTTGTAAATGGAAACCCGAACTGTGCCTTGACCATCTTGAGTAGTATCTTGAAAAACTTGTGCGAAAAACTGAGGGAAATTTGATAAACTCGCCTTTTGAACGTAAATATGACTACCCTTTACGATGCTATCAAACCCTTGATCTGCTACGGTTCTTGCGCAATGTTGTGACGAAATTGCAACGCTATCCGCAAAACCTCCTCCTGGGCCC
Organism: Oligoflexia bacterium; assembly: GCA_903858975.1. Lineage (GTDB taxonomy): Bacteria > Bdellovibrionota > UBA1018 > UBA1018 > CAIMNF01 > CAIMNF01. The sequence goes on from CAIOKW010000002.1 coordinate 1,554, forward strand.
ACGAGCAAAGAACTCAGCGGGCTTGTGAGCTTTTGACCATTCGGACCATCACGGGTTCCATCTAAATAATTGGCTACGACGAGTGCGCAGTATTCGCGCCCAGCAATGAGTCCTTCAATCTCAACGCTTCCTTGCCCTAAAACTGACGCGTTTGAAGCGAGAAAGTTATAATTTACGGCACCACTCGCAAGGCGTTCAGTAACATAAACTTGGTAATTTACTGTGGGCTTTCCATTCCAGTTCACCCGAATCGCGTGGCGAGTTGCGGGAGATGCGGGAAGTGGATCAACCGAGCCATTCGCTCCCGTAAAATTAAAGCGATCCAAAAGTTTCACTTTTCCATAATTGGAGCGAGACCCTTGATCGAGTCCTGTGACGGGATCGATTGCGGTTACAGAGAAAGAATAATAGCCGCTATCATCGGGCTTGCCGGCTGGAGGGGTAATAAAGGTATTGAAGGTGGGCCTAGAAATAGGATCGTTCAAATCCGCTACGTAAACTTTGTATTGGCTGGAGCCCGGATAGGGATCCCAATAAAGCTGAAAGCTTTCAGGAGAAATAGCTTGAAGGGTTTTGATTCCGTTGAAGTTGGTAGGAATCACGCCGCCTTGAAAACCCAAATCACTACAGCCAGCCAAAACCAGCAGTGCGAGAGCACTGAAGTTTTGCAATAGGCCGTTAGAAATGAATTTAGACTTAACCCCGAGTTTCAAACTTACCCCCCAAAAACACTAAAGTTCTTAGTTAAAATCTTATTGTGGATGCCAATGCGCGTCAATGTGTCCACTAAGACCTAGATCCCTTCTCTGGAGCTAATCGGAGAACGGCGGGAATTTCTTTAAATCTGGGGAAAAATTCGAGGTTCATCCTAAACTCTCTTTGTTTATTTTGATGATATTTCGGCGTCCTGCCGATATCTATATATATAGACTATAGAAAATATTTGAGATGAAAAGAGTCAATAAAATGAAGTGGAGTGTCCGCCAAAAGCTTGTCTTGATCATCGCAATTTCCCTCGGGGGAGGAGGGCCTCTTTGTGCAGAAGAGGTTGCTTCCCCTCAGGCCGCACCCGTTAACAACTTCCTCATGCCGAAGATGGAAGAAATCATTCGATCTTCCATGAAAGTGATTAAAGAGGACGAGGGAGTGGTCTCAATGACCCCTCCAGGAAATCACTCTTTTGCCCAAGGCACCCAAATGCTGTTCTTTCGTAAGAAGGGATCGCGGCTTGAGATGATCGCGACCGGCAAAGTTTTGACGGAGGAGACCGATGTCAAAACGCATCAATTTCAAATTAAGGTAGAGCTCGATAAAGACACCATAATCAAATATCCGATTGAAGGCGATTATGCGGCTCCACTCGCGGATCCGACCGCGAGCAACGAGGCCAATAAGAAGGATGAAAACGACTATCTCCTGCCCGAAGAACCCCCAATAGCAAAGCCGAACAATCGGCCGGGCTATTTGGAGGCGGGCGCAGGCTTGCTCTATGGGCAACTCGCCACGACCACTTCCACGGTCGCCAATGATGCCAAGGCCTCGAGCGCTTATCGCTTTAAAAATATTCACTTCGCGTATTTTTCCGAGCTTGTTCCTTTTGGCGTGGAGCTCGACAGTCACGCGGGAAATTTTCCAACTTCCACGTTTTACAGCAAAATTGTGGCGTCCAATGAAAGTGTTTCGATTTTAGGGATTCACTATCGATTCGAACCCATACTGAATAAAAAACTAGAGTTTGTTGCTAAGGTGAACTCGCTCAGCGATCAATTCACGACGGACAACAAGGATGAAAATCTCTTGTCCACTAAAGTGTCGGGAATGGGGCTTGGTTTAAGACTGAATTTCAATCTCGAAAAGCCAAACTGGAAACCCCAAAAGGGTGAGTCATTCTTGGCCTTACAGGCCATTACCGCAGAAGCGATTTATTATCCCATGATTACTGCCACCGATACCTTGGTCTCCCGCGGTACTGATTCAGGAGGATCCACGGGGATGCAAGTTCGTGTGAGCTCAACACTTCTGGCTTATCTTCCCTTTATTCCGCTATTGAAGCGCTGGGTGTTTCAAGGGTCCTATGGGTTCCGCTCTTATAACTTAAAGTTCTCTGGTCCTACCGTACCTGAGAATGTATTAAGCCCCGTGCCGATCCTTCAGGGCACGCATGCGACTGAAAAAGAATCTGACTTACGGTTTTTCTTTGGCGTGCGTTTCGACGATCCCCTGAAAAGCCTCTTTGATTCGGGGAAGAAGAAGCCATGATGAATCTAATAAAAACAGCCATTTTTGGGCTCTCTCTCGGTCTGGGGATGATGGCGCCCTCCTTTGCGGCCCCCTCCCCAACGCCCACCCCCTTTAAGCTCGAAGTACCGGGGTTAAAGGATTTGCAAACCAGTGTGGAGTATTCAGACGAGAATCTGGATGAGACCTTAAAGCCACGGGTGTTGATTCTTCTGGATAGCTCAGGCTCCATGGGTCAGCTCATGGACAAACAAAAATCAAAAATGTACTACGCCAAAAAACTCTTTAACGACTACCTTCGCTACCAGTGGCGAGAAAAAGCAGAAGTGGGCATGGTGGTCTACGGAAGCCGTCGAAAGCAAGACTGTAGTGACACCTATCTTGCCATTAAAATAGGAGAGAAGAATCTTTCAAAAATTGATAGCACGGTGAAGAAACTCTCGCCGCTCGGGATGACGCCGATTGCGGCATCGCTTGAGCTTGCCATTGAGCAACTGAGGAATTATCCAGGTCCGAAGCGCGTGATGATTTACACCGATGGTGAGGAAACCTGTGGTGGGGATAGCTGCAAGATTCTCGAAAAAGCGATTCAAGAAAAGATCGTCGATCTTGAGATGTTTGTGACCGGGATTGGACTTGATGAAAAATCAAAAGACCTCGATAAGCTTAGGTGCCTCGGTAAAACCTTTGGTGCAAAGACGCCTCAAGCCCTCTCTCAGTCCTTAGATGATATCAACAACATGATGGGTGGAACCTCAAAAAGTGGGAAGCGCACCGGAAACAACCTCTATGTGGAGTGCCCGGACCCGAAAGCCATCGTCAAACTCTATGAAATGAAAAATGGGGAACGAGTTTATGTGAGGGATTTCACCGCCTCTTACGGAGTGCGGGTGCCGCCCGGAGACTATAGCGCAGATGTATTACTTGAACCCATGTACACCTTTAAATCGTTTAAGATTCCCCCTAAGAAGAAGGTGACCCTTCGAGTGGCAGGGAGTGGGCTCGTGATGGTGAACTTTTTTAAGGGCTTACTGGATGTTGAGATTTTGAATCGAGACAAAAAAGTGGTTCAGAGTTTTATGAGTGATGAGCCCGCGATCGTCAAGTCTGGCACCTATGATATTCGAATTGCGGGAGAGCCATTCTATGAGCGCACCGAGCGAAAATTCAAGGTAGTACCCGGTGGGAAGCACGAAATTAATGTCGACGGCATCGGAGTGGTTCAGGTGAATTACCCGAGTAATGTGGGAATTCATGTCTTTGATGGGAATGATAAGGAGCTTGGAAACTACCTTACTAATTTTCCATTTATTCTAAAAACAGGAAGTTACCGCTTCTTTGTAAACGCCAATTGCAATATTGAGGGCATTACCGTGAGAAATGAGAAATCCATCCAAGTGCTCCAGTGCCTCCCCCAGAAAAAATAAAATGAAGATTAGACTTAAGACAGTCGACAGCACTCAGAAGTTCCTTCGTGATCAAATCAAGGGCGGGAAGCCCGTGCAGCATTTGGATGCGGTGTTGGCGGACATGCAAACAGGAGGGCTTGGTCGGCAGGGGCGTCCTTGGATTTCAGTACCCGGCAATTTGAATGCATCGATATATGTGGTTCAAAATTCCATTCCTCTCACCTGGGTCCCCCTTTGGGTTGGAGTGTGTTTGTTTCGAACCTTTCAGAAATATGGGGCCGGAAAAGAGCAGATTAAAATCAAATGGCCGAATGATCTCGTCTTTGGAGGCCGCTCCAAAATTGCAGGTATTTTATGTGAAAAGCAAGGTGAGGGCGTCATCGTCGGAGTGGGTGTGAATTTAAAGTCGGCACCCGAGCTCCAGGATCGCCCGAGCGTATCCCTCGAACAGGTCACCGGAGTTGAGCTTCCTCTGAATGCTTCGGAGGCGTTTTTGGATCGACTCCTGGAAGAGATGAGCTACGAACCCTTTCTCCCGGTGATCAAAAAGTTATACGAAGAGCATGCGCTCTTTAAGTCAGGAGACTTTATTCAGTTTGAAGACATTCAAACTAAAGAGTTTGGAACGGGATCAGTCCTTCGCTATGGGGATTACGGAGAGCTCGTGGTGATGTCGGGCGGAAAAGAAAAGAAGCTCTTAAGCGAAGAGGTTCACTTAAGGGCCCATAAGCCCTAAACGCCTTCCATCAACAAAGAAAGATCCAGCGCCTTGACGGAATGGGTGAGAGCTCCGACTGAAATCACATCTAAGCCTTCAATTAAATAAGAATCAAGGTTCTCAAGCGTAATGCCTCCTGAAACCTCAAAGCACACACCTGTTGCGGGCTTTAACTTCACCGCTTCTTTTACGAGTTCAGGTGAAAAGTTATCGAGCATGATGACTTCAGCTGAAGCGTCGATTGCGGCTTTCAGTTCGGCCAAATTTTTCACTTCAATTTCGATTTTTAACAAATGAGGAATCACTTCGCGTGCATTATCGATCGCCCCTTGAATAGAGCCCGAAGCAGCGATGTGATTTTCTTTTAACAGCAAACCACCACTTAAGTTAAAACGATGTGGATGCGCGCCGCCAATGAGGGTGCTTTCGATCGCCAAATCGCGATAGCCCGGAAGCGTCTTACGGGTAGCGGTAATGCGCGGAGATTTTTTCATGCCCTTTTTTCGAACCTGATCCACAAATTCAGCCGTGTGAGTCGCAATGCCTGAAGTGTAGGAGGCGAGATTGATCAGCGTGCGTTCAAAGGTCACGATGGCTTCTGCGGATCCGGTCCATTCACAGATTTTTTGCTTTGGGGTCACCCGGTCCCCATCTTTCACAAAGTGATTCACGTGAAGGGGAGTGCCCATTTCGAGACTTAAGAGTTCGAGGGCTTTAAGGCCCATCGAGCCTGCCCAAATCCCGTTTCCCTTTGCGATCAGGGTTGCCTTCGTAGACGTTTCAGCAGCCAAGCCTCGCGCTCGAGCGGTCGCGCGCGCGGTCCAATCAAAGGTGACCCCATCTTCTTCAAGGCCTAAAGTGATCCACTTTTTCCAAGAATGAATGAGGGCGTTCATGGAAGAATTCCAAAAGGTTTCAGAGTTTCAATTTGAATTTGGTGCAAGCGATCTAATCCGAGCTTCGCGCCATTCATCATGAGGGCGAGATCTTTTTCAGAAAACGCTTTCTTCTCTGCAGTTCCCTGAATCTCTACAAAAAGACCTGAGCCCGTGCGAACAAAATTCATATCCACGTCGCCCGATGAGTCCTCAACGTAATCGAGGTCAACAAAAACGGTTCCGTCTTGCATTCCCACGCTGACTGCTTGAACGGTATCGATGAAGACTTTGCGGTCTAAGTTCTTTTCTTTAACGAGTTTCGAAAGCGCGATTCCGACAGCAATGCAGGCGCCAGAAATGGCCGCGGTTCGGGTTCCGCCATCTGCTTGAATGACATCACAGTCTACTATGATTTGGCGCTCACCGAGCTTTGAAAGATCGACCATGGCCCGAAGGGCGCGTCCGATGAGGCGTTGAATTTCTTGAGTTCTGCCTGAAACTTTTTCTCGATCGCGCTTGGAGCGAGTGTGGGTGGCTCTTGGGAGCATGGCATATTCAGCCGTGATCCATCCCTGGCCCTTCCCTTTTAACCAAGAGGGAACGCCCTCTTCAATACTCGCGGTACAAAACACCTTCGTGTTTCCAGTTTCAATCATGCAGGAACCTTCCGCATAGCGGGAAACGTTCACTTCGACTTTACAGGGTCTTGGGTCCAATAGGCTACGGTCTGTTCTCATAGTTGTTAAGGGGCCGATCAAAGGGGCGGATTAGAGAGGAGCTTGTGAATTTCCTCTTTAATGATTCGCTCAGCGAGATTCGGAATGAAGTCTTCCGTAAAGGTTTTCATCTCGTGATTGATTCGGTCTTGAATTTGAAAATGCATCTCTTCCATTACGCGAGCGACTTCAGCTTTGACGATCGCTTCCACTTGGTCAGCAGTATAAGAAACTTGATGTTGCTCGGTCCCGGTAAACCCTGCTGAGCTTTGGATGTCGACGAAGTCCATCGATGAGATCTCGCTTTGAGCGGGTGCAGGGGGAGGGGTAAATGCGGGTTCTTCGATATCAAAATGATCCATTTTGCCGGGTTCAATCATTCCCCAGTCGTGCTGATTGAGTCCGCTCAGTTCAAAGGTATTTTTCGCGAGCTCTTGAATGTCGTCGAGCCCACCCTGGAAGTCGTTTGAGAGGGGCGGGAAATCGTCAAAAGCAGAAGGTTTTGGAGCATCAAAACGAATCGGAGTGTGAGTTTCGATTGGCTCATTGATGGTTGCAATCACGGGATCATTCGCTGGAGCCAGATTTGAAACCGCCATCAGGGTTGAGCGCAAGTGAGAGGGGTCAAAGGGCTTCACAAGGTGACCTGAAAATCCGAGTTGATGCATGCGGGTCTCATCTACTTTTTCGAAAGTAGAGGACATCATGATCACGGGGATGTTTTTGAGGTCTGGTTTCTGAAGAAATTTTTCGCGGAGTTGGTAGGCATCCAATTGTGGAAGCGACACGTCAATAATGCAAATATCCGGACGGAAGAGAGAGACTTGTTCTAAAGCCTCTTTCCCATCGGAAACTGTTTGAATTTCGTAGCCGTCTCCCGAGAGAGCAAGACGAATCACCTTTTGAATAGTGAGACTGTCATCAGCAACTAGGATTTTTTTGCCTGCCATGCGTAAGTCAATGTTGTCAGCAATTTAACGCTCTGTAAATTAAAAATATTTTTACACACGTCACATAGAAAAAGAAGTTTGCGACTCTGGGGTGGATTTGATATACTAAAAACAGCTTGGGGGACCAGTCCTATACACATCTGGACCCGACAGTCATTAACCCAGGGGGCTGTGCCTGTCTCATGGTGAGCATGCCTACCTCGAGTGGGAAGCCTAAAGTGAGCATACGGCGCCCACGTAATCTTCTGGGGCTCCAATGTCTTGCTGGTATCCCCAAGCTATTTTCATTTTCTTGACATCCCACAACAACCCTACCTAAACTATCTATTATATGAATATTTCTAATCATGGATGGATTCACGAAATCGCAAGAGTAGAAGGCTCCCCGGAAGCTGAAGCCCTCTATAATATGACCCATGGTTCGGGCCCCCAGCAGGCCATCGAAGAGAGCACGGTCGATTTCTTGACGGATCTGAGAGCAGATTTCCAAGAATACGTGCGTGTCTTTAACTCCCTCTCTGAGGCGGGTAAGAAATTTTCAGAGATTAAGATTTTTAACCTCACCCAAGGAGCTGCGGATTTCATGCTTTATCGCAATGGAATTAAGCTCATCATCGCAAACACGACTCACGGAGTGGTTCAGTTTTCTTATGATCGCCACGCCAGTGCGGGATCGATGAATATTGAGCAAAGCATTCCTCAGGCAGACGAGATTTTAGCTCAATTGGGCGCCTTTGGAGCTGTAAACTGGGTGTATCGTTCTGAAAAAGTAGAGAGTGAGCAAGTGTCCAAACACTTCTTCTCTGAATTTACCCGCATGACTCGTGAGCAGAAAAAGGTTCGTCCGAATCAAAAGGTACTACTTGAGCAAATCAAGGCTCTGCTCCAGGAGCAGGGGCTCAGTCTTGAGTAGCCGCAAAGTCTGACTAAAGTTCAAAGAAAAATCCTGATAACCCGTATCGAGCACAGTTTCAATCGGTGCAAGCGCCGTTTCATCTAAGTCAAAGTCCTTCATAAATCGAGTGGCGAGGTCAAAGAGCGTGAGCTTGGTGAGCCCGCCCAGGTGAAGGGTCTTGTTGCGAATGTCACTTTCAATAATTCGCTCAATCAGGAGCCCGAGTTCTCGAATATGAACGGGGTTATGAACCTTCAGTTTAGAAATAGTGAGGTTCGCGCCCGTCATTTCGGTTTCTCGCAACTGATCAAGCCAAGAAGGGTGATCGAGAGTACCTCGGCCTAAAAGTGGCGCACAGCGAATGATGACATGATTCAGGGAGCGGCTCCGAATGTAGTTCTCGGCTCCCAGTTTTGCCTTTCCTAGGGAGTTTAAGGGAATCGCGGTATCCCCTTCACTGTAATTGCCCTCTGTTCCTGAAAATACATAGTCACTGGAGATCAAAATAAACTTCGCCTTCAGGTAATCACTCGCAATCAACATATGGTTTGCACCATTGGTGTGAGTGATGATCATATTATTAGGATCCTTCTCACCCCGAGCCAGGTCATGAGATCCTGCTGCATAAATCACGATCTCAGGAGCAAGGGTTTCGACAAATTTGGCGCAAAGGTCCTTGTCTCCTAGGCCAACAAAGGGCTGATATTCAACGTTGGGGACGCGGCTATAGTCTCGGTGGTAGGTGGCAATCACGTGGTGTTTTTCGGAAAGGGCTTTAGCGAGATTCGTTCCGACAAACCCACTTCCTCCGATGATTAAAATTTTCTTCTTCTGCGACATGATCTTCCTTTTTTAAAACAGTAAAAGGGAGAATGGGCCGTTGGTCGTCGGCTCATTCTCCCTTTAGAGTTGTGCTAGCTCAGAAGTTTAAGTGCGGATTGTGCTTGTTGATTGGCTTGCCCCAAGACGGAAATTCCGGCTTGCATCAAGATATTGTTCTTCGTCATATCCGAGACCTCTTGTGCAAGGTCCGCATCTCGAATTCGACTGTTTGCCGCAGAAAGATTTTCATCGCTGATCGCTAGTGAGTTGATCGTGGATTGTAATCGGTTCTGGGTTGCGCCGAGATCTGCACGAACGGAGTTGACTCTCATCAATGCTTCGTCCAAGGTTGCGAGCGTGGTCTGCGCTCCCATCTTGGTAGAAACACTTTCTCCTACCATTCCGAGCGCCTCGAGTGAGACATTGGCGTTCTCGGCGTTGTATGCAATTCGGTCTGTCATCGGATTATTGTGAATCCCGACTTGAAACTCAAATACTCCGGCGCGTCCGTTCAAGAGTGGATTGCCGTTGTAGTTGGTTGAATCGGAGATTCGTGAAATCTCTGACTTTAAAGCCTGGAATTCTCGGTCCGTAAAACTGCGTTCTTTATCCCCGATGGTATCAGAAGCGGCCTGGATCGCGAGTTCTCGAAGTCTGACAATCATGTTCGAGATCTCATTTAATCCGCCCTCGGTGACCTGGATCATGGAGACCCCGTCTTGAGCGTTTCGCTTGGCTTGCTTCATTCCTCGGATCTGCGCTCTTAAGTTTTCAGAGATCGCAAGTCCTGCGGCATCGTCGCCCGCTCGATTGATTCGGCTACCGCTTGAGAGTCGTTCAAGAGAGCCGTCGAGCGCACTTTTAGTGTTTGCTAAAGTTCTCATCGCCGCAAGCGATGACAAATTGGTATTGATTCTTAAACCCATTTCTAGTCTCCGTTCATCTTCTTTACTCCAGCATCCTTGCCGTTCTTTGGTTTAATCTCGGGGTGGCAGCGCCACCCCGAGTAAATCTAGTTCATGTTTAGCTGAGCAATTTCAGTACTGATTGAGCGCTTTGGTTCGCTTGACCTAGGACTGAGATCCCCGCTTGCATGAGGATATTGTTTTTAGTCATCTCTGATACTTCCTCGGCAAGGTCAGCATCTCGGATTCGGCTGTTCGCAGCCGTCATATTTTCTTCATTCACTGCAAGGTTATTAATCGTAGATTGGAGTCGGTTTTGCATTGCTCCGAGATCAGAGCGTACTTTACTGACTTGTCCAATCGCATCATCGATCACCGCAAGTGAGAGTTGTGAGCCTTGTTTAGTGGCTACACTTTCTCCGGTCATGCGAAGTGCCTCGAGGGTCACATCTGCATTTTGACCATCGTAAACGATTCGGTCGGTGAGGGGATTGTTCCCTGTTCCTACCTGGATTTCGAAGATTCCCGCGCGTCCGTTTAACAATGGAGTTCCATTGAAATTCGTACTCATGGAGATTCGATCGACTTCAGACTTCAAGGCCTGAAATTCACGATCGGTAAAGCTTCGTTCCCGGTCACCTACCGTGTCTGATGCTGATTGGATGGCCAATTCGCGAAGTCGAATCAAGATATTCGTAACTTCGTTTAATCCACCCTCGGAAACCTGGATCAGGGAAACCCCGTCCTGAGCATTCCGTTTAGCCTGCTTTAATCCTCGAACTTGCGCACGCAAGTTTTCAGAGATCGCAAGACCCGCAGCATCGTCGCCTGCTTGATTGATTCGACTTCCGGAAGAGAGTCTCTCTAAGTTTTTACTTAAAGCTGCTCTGGTTCCACCTAAACTACGCTGAGCCATCAGCGAAGAAATATTCGTATTTACTCGTAATCCCATACACTATCCATCCATAAAAAAGCGTCCTCCATAAGCACCCGCAGACGACCAAATCCGCGGCCGGCAATCCATGCCGATTTTTCGGTGTGAGCCACCCGTTTCTCACTGAAACGAGCAGATCACGATTAAAACTTAATGTTCCGAAGCTCTCCGTGAGCTCCCGCCTGATTTTTCGATTTACCCTCGCGCCCGCCGAGATCCTCTCATGAGGCGCAAGGGTAGAAATCGATCCAGGAAACAGACGAGGCAACGCCATCGTCTATGGTTAAAAATTTGTCTTCTCCTAAGATTGTCCTCCCAGGAGCCCCAGCACACTCTTGATTGAAGAGTTGGCTTGAGAAAGAACCGACACACCCGCTTGGTTTAGAATCTGAGCCTTTGTCATCTCAGAAGTTTCTTCCGCAAGGTCTGCATCTCTGATTCGGCTATTCGCCGCAGTCATGTTCTCTTTGTTTACGGTTAAGTTGTTGATCACCGATTGCAGACGGTTCTGCATGGAACCGAACCCGGCACGGATCGAGGTGACGTTATTCAAAGCTTGATCGATACTGGCAAGGCAGTTTTGTGCACTGGTCTTGTCAGCAACCGATGAAAGGTTGATTCCAAGTGAAACCAGGTTCACATTCGATGCGTATGGGTCAAAAAGTTTAATTCGATCGACGAGTGGGTTGTTTTTTGTCCCAATTTGAACTTCAAAAGTGCTTCCGCTACCATTCAGTAAGGGATTACCGTTAAATTCAATTGAGTTTGCAATACGGTCGATTTCTTCAGAGAGTTGTTGGAATTCATTGTTGAGAAATCCACGTTCGCGAGTTCCAACGGTGTCAGAAGCCGCTTGAACCCCTAATTCCCGCATCCGGATCAAAATGTTTGATACTTCGACTAATCCACCTTCAGCCACTTGTACGAGCGAGATTCCATCTTGCGCGTTTCGTTCTGCTTGGCCGATTCCTCGGATTTGAGCTCTTAATGTTTCAGAAATTGCGAGGCCGGCAGCATCGTCACCGGCGTGATTGATGCGAGAACCTGAGCTAAGGCGCTCTAAGGTTTTATCGAGCAATTGTCGATTACCGCGTAAGTTGCGTTGAGCAACTAATGAGGGCACGTTTGTATTTATTCGTAATCCCATACCTTCCTCCATGAAGGTTAAACTCACTTTTTACTTCGAGAGCCCGAGTTTGAAGTCAATCCATGACTTGTATTTGGCTCTCACTAAACTCATCGGAGTGTGTCCGTAATGACTTGAGGAAAATTTTTAATTAAAAAATAAAAAAATGAAAAAAAGTGAAAGTTTTTGAAATTATCCGCTTGAACTTATTTGGAAGCGCTGTAACATCGAAAGTGTAAGTAATTGCCTAGGCAATAATTTCACAATGGAGGAAAATAAAATGGCTA
>CAIOKW010000003.1 GCA_903858975.1 Oligoflexia bacterium
AGTGTTCCTTTTGAATGTCTTGGTATTGATTGGCACCCAGACCTTTCGTCCGTTCTTAATGAGTTCGGCGCCCAGTGGTCAATCCAGGGGAACTTTGATCCAAATCTAATGTTGCTGCCTGAACAAGCATGCATGAAAGAAATTGAGAGATTTTTCGAGCCTATTTTAAAACTCCCGCGTGAAAAACTTGCCGGCTGGGTTTGCGGGCTTGGTCATGGCGTACTTCAATGGACCCCAGAGCAAAATGTACGAAACTTCCTCAAGTATCAAAAAGAGATCTTTAAAGCATGAGTTCTTCGCTTTTAAAGAAATACAACATTCCTGGGCCTCGATACACGAGTTACCCCACTGTTCCGTATTGGGATCAAAATCCGAGTACAGAGGAATGGATTTCTGCGCTCAAAATTTCGATCAAAGAATCTACGGAGAGTGGTACTGGAGCAGCTATTTACGTCCACATCCCTTTTTGTGAATCCCTTTGCACCTATTGTGGCTGCAATAATCGAATCACTCGAAATCATGGCGTTTCAGATCCTTATATCACCACTATCCTAAGGGAGTTTGAACTTTATCGGGAAAAGTTAGGGATCACAGGCAAACTCAAATTGAGTGAGCTGCACCTGGGAGGGGGCACTCCTACATTTCTGACCCCAGCCGAACTTACGCGCCTCCTTTCTGGAATTTTTGAGCATTGCGAAAGCATGGACGATCATGAGTTTTCAATTGAGGTGGATCCACGAGTTACTTCCCGGGCACAACTCGAAGTACTCAGAACGTTTGGTTTTAAGCGCCTGAGTTTGGGCATACAAGACTTTGATCCCAAGGTTCAGGACATCGTGCATCGAATTCAATCCGTTGAAGAAGTAAAAAAAATCACCTGTGATGCTCGAGACTTAGATTTTACAAGCGTGAACTTTGACCTGATCTATGGACTTCCTTTTCAAACAATTCAAAGCATCGAGCAAACCGTGCGCGAAGTGGCCGAATTAAGACCTGATCGCATTGCTTTTTATTCTTATGCTCACGTCCCTTGGATCAAAGCGGGTCAGCGCCGATTCACCGAACTTGATCTTCCAAGCGGTGATGAAAAACGCATGCTCTACGAGCGCGGAAGAGAATTGCTTGAATCAGCTGGCTACATCGAAATTGGCATGGACCATTTCGCATTGAAATCTGATTCACTTTTCATCTCCACTCAAAATGGCACGCTTCATCGTAATTTTATGGGCTACACGGCCCGAAAGGTGAATCCTATTTTAGCACTCGGAGTCTCAGCCATTGGAGATGCCTGGACCGTATTCGCCCAAAATGAAAAGCTACTTGAAACCTATGTTGAACGAGTTGAGAGAGGTGAGATCCCCATTGCCAGGGGCCATGTACTCAATGCTGAAGACCTGATTCTCCGCAGACACATACTTAATCTGATGACTTTAATGTCCACCAGTTGGGAATCACCTCAAGAATTCGTTCCATTTCTTGGCGACATTCAAAAGCGTTTGGCTGAACTCGAGCGCGATGAGCTATTAAAGATTGAGTGCAACGCCTGCAAAGTCACCGAGAAGGGTCGCGCATTCTTAAGAAATATCTGCATGGCTTTTGATGCAAGGTTGGCTCAAAAGTCACCCGAAACACGATTGTTCTCGAGTACCATTTAAAACATTATGATCGGAACCTTAGATCCAAAAATCAAAGAAGCAACCATTATTGGAGCAGGAATCAGCGGACTCCTGATTGGATATACACTGAAGCGCGAAGGCTATCGAGTCAGCATTCTCGAATCCTCGGACCGTGTCGGGGGTTTAATCACAACCAAGCAAACAGCATTTGGTCCAGCAGAGGCAGCCGCCCATAGCATCATGGTTACGGATGAAATCAGGCTGTTTTTTGAAGAGCTCGGTGTTGAGCTCATTCCTGTCAATGTGGATGCCAAAGCCCGCTACATCTATCGGTCCAGTAAAATGAGAAAGATGCCTCTCACTTTTCGTGAGCTTCTGATGACCCTTATCCGCTTTTTTTCAAAGCCCAAAATGGAATTTGATGCCGAAAATGGATCTCTCGCCGATTGGTGCCTCGCTTATTTGGGTAAGCCCGCTCTACAATTTCTTCTTTCCCCATTTGTAACGGGCGTTTTTGCCGCAACTCCCGAAGAGTTGAATCTGAGCATTTCTTTTCCAAAGCTGAATCCAAAAGAATTAAATACTTCTCTTTTTAAACAACTCTTCTTCGGCAAAAAGAAAAAGTCCTCTCGCCCGAAGATGATGGCGCCCAAGGGCGGTATGGGTGCTGTGGTTGCTAAACTTTCCGCTGCACTAGAGGGCGAGATTCAGCTGAATCATCCCATTAAGTCTCTTCCAGAGGTTCCAAACCTCATCTTGAGCGTGCCGATCTCAACGCTTGCTGAGTTGATTCGAAGTCAGGATCCCACTTCGGCTAAAATGTTAAATTCGGTCACCTACTCCCCTCTGATTACCGTTACTTGTTTTTACGAGGAATCTGCTTTCCGAGACTCTTCCCCAAAGGGGGTGGGCGTCTTAATTCCTCGCCAAGAAGGGCTCAGGATCCTGGGGGTCCTTTTTAATTCCAGTGCATTTCCAGGACGGGTGAATCATCCGAAACTCGCTTCCCTCACCGTGATGATCGGGGGAACGACGGACCCCGCGTGCTTAAAATTAAATGAAACCCAATTATCAGACTTAATCAGTCAGGAATTGGGCCATCTCCTAGGTATTCGTTCTCCAGCAGTCCATATGGAGATCACCCGCTGGAAT
>CAIOKW010000004.1 GCA_903858975.1 Oligoflexia bacterium
AAGTTACCGTTGTAATTGGATCTGGCATTTCCTGAAGCCAAGCATTGTTCGCTGAGCGACCATCACCCATAGACGGCTTCACGTAGATTCCAAGCGCAATCCCAGAACCTTCTGTCGATGGCCCTTTTTTAGTTTTGCCGAGAGAAAGATTCTTCAGTTTAGCAACCGCATCTTTTGCGAGCTTTAACGACTGAACTTTAAATGTTCTTTCTTTTGCCCCACCCGTTTTGGTCTCAAGTACGCCTTTTTGTAGGGTCAATTCCCAGAAATCATTAAAGCTCTGACCTTTTCCGTGAGTTGGATAGAGAGTCTGCTTCCAGCTTTCTTTTACATACTCATGAAAGCTTCCTTTTGGATTAGAAGCCACTGTCGCGAGGAGCCCAGTAGCCTTAACTCCACCACGAGTCCAGCCGATCAGAATATCTTCGAAGCTACGAGTATCAAAAAGAGGAGCAATTGTTGGCTGCTGAAGCGAATATACTGAAGCGTTCGGATGAGCATCACCCCAGTTTTCTAAATAGTGATTCTCAGCTAGTACCACATCAGCGAAATCAGCCGTTTCATCAATTCGATCATTAATTGAAACAACGAGTTTAGCCTTCTTCATAGAGGCAGCAAAAGCGTCACCCATTGGAAGGAAGTAGGCTGGATTCGCGCGATGAATAATCAGAACATCTACTTGTCCCGCTTCCACTTCTGCTTGAAGTGCTGCAAGAGATTTTGTGGCTACAGTGTAAGGAAGAGCATCGCCATTTCCATCAACAGTCTTTCCATCATTTTCTAGATTGCTGTTCAACAAGTTCACAACGGTTTGAAGCGCAACGGAACCCTGCCCCAGAACAAGACTCTTGCCTTTTGCTTCCCACAATTCTGAAGCAACTTTTTTCAGCTTTTCCTTATCTAGTCCGCCTGCTTTAGAGATCCACTCATCGAGTGACCCAGAAAGCATTGAAGCGACTTCAGCATTGCCTGCAAACTTCCCTTTCTTCTGAATCACGATCAATTCATGAGCAAGAGCAAGAGCCGCGGCCACTTCAGCGCCTGGAATCAGAGCGTAACGCTCATCTGCACTTGCGCCGGTAATACTCAGGTTATTTTCAAAAACTACCAACTTAGAAAGAGAGTCGGCTTTTTTAGCTAACTTACGAGTCTTAGACCATTTTTGAGCATTCTCTACGTGATTTCCCCAAGTTCCTAGGAAATCTGCACCGAAAGAAACAACCATTTCGGCTTTATCAAATGCATATTGTGGAACCACATGAGTTCCGTAGCTTTCACTTTGAGCGTCAGCCACTTCATCTTGTCCCACAGGATCAACTTCGATCCACTTAACATCGCTGAATGCCGACATGAATTCTTTCATCATACGGCGAGTGCTTTCACTCGATTCCGGCAATGAAACGATTCTGATTTTGCGAGCCTCTTTAAGCGCACTTGAAACAAGTGAATCCACTTCGGCCCAATTCGCACCACTCTTAGAACCGCCTTTAGCACCCTTCATCGGTTGCTTTAAACGATCAGGATCATAAAGATTCAATACAGAAGCCTGACCTTGAGCACAAAGCTTCCCGTTATTTACAGGATGCGCATCATTTCCTTCAAGCTTAATTGGGCGCCCCTCGCGGGTTTTCACCAACAAACCACAAGACTTCGCACACTCTTTACAAGTCGAAGCATAGTGTAGCGGATTCCCCGGGGTAAGCTCTTGCGGCTGCACCACATACGGAATAATCTTATTCATCGGGCGGCGCGCACATGCAAAACTGGCCATCGCCATGCTTGCACCCATGACCGTTAAGAAATCACGGCGGGTAACGCCAGATTTGTCCATGGCTTCAATTTTCTCTAGAGTCTCAATCGGCTTGTCGTAAAACTCCTGGGAGTTTCGAGTTTGAATCTCTTCGTTGGTCCAATAGTTTGGATTCAACTCCTCAAGACTCATCCAATGACGGGGCTTTTCGATCTTTTGTTCTGTAGTTTGTTTTTCAGTTGGTTCCATGTTGATCAGCTCCAAAACCTAATTAATAGTGACAGGTGTTACATGTGAAAGGCGCTACTGGATCCGTACCGTCCGGATTCTCTGGGTAGATGCTCTTTCTTAGATATTTAGGCGTTTCAAATCCACGGTGGCAATTCAAGCACCATCCCATGGTAAGTGGCTGCGCCTGATAAACGCGATCCATTTCCTTAATGTTTCCGTGACAGGTTTCGCACGAAACCCCTTTTGCAAGGTGGCGCTTGTGATTAAAGTGCACGTGGTCTGGAAGCTCATGAACACGAAGCCATTCGATTGGCTTGCCTTCAGCGTAAGATTTCTTAATCTTCTGCATCCACGGACTCTCAGGATAAATCACTGAGTGACAGTTCATACAGGTCGACACGGATGGCACGGTCGCATGAGCCGACTTATAAGCTCCACCGTGGCAATACCGACAATCAATCTTAAATGTTCCTGCATGGAGTTTATGACTGAAAGGAATCGGTTGCTCAGGCTGATAACCTTGATTCGATGTACGCGGCAATACCTGCCAAGTAGCAAGAAGAAGTCCTGCTATAACTACCACCCCAAATAGCGCAAATCTACGCAGACCAGAGTTCATGCTGGGTCGCTCCAATTCTTTAGTGCTCGAAATCACGGGCTTTAGGCCCTAAATTTCATCAATTTAACCTTACTGCTGGAATTTCCATAAGATTATTGAAAACGACTCAAGTTGGCAATGACGTTCTTGTGACAATTCAAGGCTTACTAAAATATTGCGCTGCGCAATGCCTGGTACACGTTAAGCTTGCGGTAGAAAAATGACGACTTACTCGCAAGACTTCTATTTTTTCTCATGCTCAAGCGCCTGAAAGAGTAGATCCACGGGGGTGCTCAATTTCTTTTTCGCATTGCATTCTTTACAGGCCGGAACCAAGTTGTTTTTTGAGGACTCGCCGCCTCTAGCAAGTGGAACCAAGTGATCCATGGTCAACTCAAAAGCCTTAAATTGCTTTTCGCAGTAGTGACAGATCCCTTTTTGGATTTTTTCTTTCCACCAAGTGGTCTTTTTCAGATCCCTCGCCTTATCGCGCTCTCGCTTGATTCGCTTGGGATCTGTATTTTTTGGATCTAAAAAAAAATATTCGTCTGACATACTCTTAAAAAAAGAAGGGTTGCCACTTAATTAAAAATGGCAACCCTTCACCCCTACCGATTCCCCTCGGCTATAATGTTTCTAAAAGCTTTTTCGCTTCAGTATAAAACTTCTTACGATTTGCTACAGGAGCAGACTGATACAGGCGAATAATGTCATTGAGCTGAGTGTCTTGAGTGCTCACTGCTACTACGCTTGCTGCATCTTTGACAGAAGCAAGAGCGGTACTTGCTTTTGCAACCTTTTTACCTTTTGAAGTTGCCATGAAGCTCTTGAAATCAGCACGAATCGAAAGATTGGCCGCTTGAAGTTCATCCATCGGAATTTCTAAATAGGTGGACAGCTTTTCTGCTTTTTCCCAAGGAAGCGGAGCACGGCCGTGTTCAATATTTGAAACAAACTGCACAGAACACTTTACTGCTTTTGCCACATCCAAAAGACCCAAGTTTTTTTCGAGACGCTTTTTACGGATCAAATCTCCGAGAGGTCCGAATGAACGTTTGTCTGTAGATTTCCCCTTTGGTCTTCCTCTTTTCATACTGTCTCCTCGCACGAACTTCGTGCCTTTTTAAAAATTAAAACTGAATTCAGCAGCCTCGTTTTGCCCTTTTTGACTCACAACCAACCCCTGAAGTGCGGTCAACTAATCATGTTTAATTTAATTATTCAACAATAAAATATGAATAAAGTGTTTTTTGTACAAAACTCGTTTAAGAATTTGAAATTAATGGCGTTTTTACACACGGATTTAGGCCTAGAGGTGCCCACTCCAGTCGCGTTTTTAAACCAATCTCAAGACTTTTTTAAATAAGTGCTAAAAACATATCGTACGGAGCCTTCATGGAGATCCGACTGCGGGCGCGAACTCACTCGGGTAAAACTGGCTAACTCTAAGCAACCATTGCGATAAAATGGGAAATACACATTGCCTTCAAATTCAGCATCGATCTCCGTGAGCCAGATTTCGTCCAAGTAAGGAACTGATAATGAATAAATCTCGGCCCCGCCAATTATAAAAATGGTTTTATCCTGAAGCGCCAAATTTCCTTTAAAATATTGAATCGCAGAAAGAAGATCATTAAACACTCGCGCATCTGAAGCATGCCATTTCAAGTCTCGAGTAATCACCGCATTCTCTCGCTTGGGCAATGCCTTACCCAGTGAATCATAGGTCTTTCTCCCCATGATGACGATTTGCTCTCGAGTAGCGTCTTTGAAGAATTTCATGTCTTCTGGGATATTCCAAGGAAGCTCGGAATCTTTTCCAATAAGGCCATTTCTGTCTACCGCCGCAATCGCTATCACTTTCATTCGATAGTCCCCACCTAAATTGCTACAGGTGCCTTGATTCCCGGAAGTGGATCATAATTTTCAAGCGTGAAATCATCGAATTTGAAATCAAAAATATTTTTCACAGCTGGATTAAGCTTCATCGTAGGCAAAGCCCTCGGCTCTCGAGAAAGCTGCAGCTTTGCTTGTTCCAAGTGGTTCGAATACAAGTGAAGATCGCCAAAGGTATGTACAAAATCCCCCAGTTTTAAACCGCAGACTTGAGCCACCATCATGGTGAGAAGTGCATAGCTAGCGATGTTAAAGGGAACGCCTAGAAAAAAATCCGCTGATCTCTGATAGAGCTGACAAGAAAGTCTTCCATCCGCAACATAGAACTGGAAAAATGCATGACAAGGGGCCAGCGCCATTTGGTCAATCTCACCCACATTCCAAGCACTCACGATCAGACGTCGGGAGTCGGGATTTTTCTTAATCTGATCGACCACCTGTGAGATCTGATCGATTGTCTGTCCCCGAGCATTTGACCATGATCGCCATTGAGACCCATAGACCGGACCCAAGTTACCATTCTCATCCGCCCACTCATCCCAAATACTGACGCCATTTTCCTTCAAATAGGCGATATTCGTTTCGCCCTTCAGAAACCAAAGGAGCTCATGAATAATCGAACGAAGATGCACTTTTTTCGTGGTGACCAGAGGGAAGCCGTCATCCAAGCGATAACGAAGCTGTGCGCCAAACAAACTCAAGGTTCCCGTTCCCGTTCGGTCTGTTTTTGGCGTTCCTTCATCGAGAATTTTTTGCATGAGATTAAGATAGGACTTCATGGCAGCTCCTTCTAAAATTTGATTTTTTAAGCCTGTCATTTTGAGGCTCAAATTGCAAAATCAAAACAACTTTGCTAACTTTTGAAGCCGGACATGGACGTTCACTCTAAAGGAAAACCAGCATCTACGAAATCTAAGATGGACCTGAGCAGGCTCAACCCAGAGCAGCGTGCCGCAGTACTTCACACCGAGGGTCCATTGCTCATCCTGGCCGGAGCGGGAAGCGGTAAAACGAATACCATGACCCATCGGATTGCCTACCTCATTTCTGAGAAGGGCATCCCGGCCAATCGCATTCTAGGACTCTCTTTTACCAATAAAGCAGCAACTGAGTTGAAAGACCGCGTTCGAACTCTCGTCAAGAAGGTTGCTGGAGAGAAGGCCGCTAAGGGGCTGATCGTATCTACGTTTCATAGCCTCTGCGTGCGAATCCTGAGAGAGTTTGCGCCTCGAATTGGATATACTTCTCAGTTTTCCATTCTAGATCCCAGCGACCAAGAAGCGATCGTTCGAGAGATCTTAAAATTTATTAATATCGACAGCAAAAAATTTGATCCGAGCTGGATCCTCTTCCAGATTGGGTAGGCGAAAAATAAATTTCTATCTGGGGATGAAGCAAATCTTTTCTTTGATGGCCTTAAAGGGCCCAAAGTTTCATTTGATGAATACTCCATTGCCCTTCAAAGCGTATTCCCTCGGTATCAGGAACGACTAAAGCTTCAAAACGCAATGGATTTTGATGACCTCCTCTACAATGCGGTGACTCTTCTTGAGAACAACAAAGATATTCGAGAAGCCCTTTCACGCCGCTTCCAGTACATCTTAGTCGATGAGTATCAGGACACGAATCCTGCCCAATTTAGGCTTCTTGAAGCCTTGACTTCCACGCACAAGAATCTTTGCGTCGTGGGTGATGATGATCAATCCATTTATGCTTGGAGGGGTGCTGATCCAACACACATCCTTGGCTTTGATAAACACTATGAAGGCACAAATCGAATCATCCTGGATCGAAATTACCGAAGCACTGAAAACATCCTAAAAGCGGCCAATGAAGTGATTTCAAAAAACTCGAAGCGATTTCCCAAATCCCTCTGGTCTGGTAAAGGCGAAGGCTCCCCCATTCACCTAGTTGCGGTGGAAGAGGATCGCGCTGAATCACAAATGGTCACTGAGGAAATCAAGTCAAAGGCACGGGAACGCGCTGAAAAGAATGGCGGAGATCCAAACTTCACCTTTTGGAATGACTTTGCAGTGCTTTACCGATCTAATCGCCAGTCGCGTATTTTTGAAGAAGCATTTAGACTTCATCAGATTCCTTACAAATTGGTAGGAGCTTTATCCTTTCTCGATCGAAAAGAAGTGAAGGATGTCCTTTGTTACTGGAAGCTCGTTTTGAATCCAAAAGATGACACTGCCATTAGAAGAGTGATCAACTGGCCTGCGCGGGGAATTGGTAAAAGCTCTATCGAAGCGATTCATACATTTTCTGTAAAGAACGGATGTTCTTTTTTCGAGGCATTGCAAAATG
>CAIOKW010000005.1 GCA_903858975.1 Oligoflexia bacterium
ATGACTCGGATCGCGAACGGGGAGGGGCTTGGCAAATTCCGCGCCTGACCTTGAGTCGTTCTCGCTTACTACCCCTGTCGCCCACTTTAGGTGAGACCGCTTTCTATGAAAAGGAACTCAGTGATCTAAACGGGTTTCCAACGGCACTCGTTAAATCCGCAAAGAGGCCCGTACCCCTTGATTTTGATTATAGTGAGAGGCCGCTTCACTTTAAAATCGCGGACCTCATTGAATCGAAGCGCTATCCCATCTATTTGGTGAACTTTACTCAACGAGAATGCGCGGAGGAGGCTCAAAATTTACTCAGTGTCGATTTCTGCACGAAAGAGGAAAAGAAGAAAATATCAGAAGAGATGGAGGGAGTTGATTTTAAAAGTCCCTATGGAAAAGAGGTACAGCGACTTCTGAAGCACGGTGTGGGCCTTCATCATGGTGGTCTTCTTCCTCGATATCGGGTCTTAGTTGAGAAACTTGCTCAAAAGGGCTTACTGAAAATCATTTGTGGAACGGATACCTTAGGAGTCGGAGTGAATGTTCCGATTCGTACCGTTCTCTTCACCAAATTATGTAAGTATGACGGCGAGAAAACATCGATTCTTACGATTCGTGATTTTCAACAAATCAGTGGTCGCGCCGGACGAAAAGGATTCGATGACCGGGGGACTGTTGTTGTTCAAGCCCCTGAACATGTGATTGAAAACCTAGCGCTCGAACAAAAAGCCGCCGGGGACCCAAAAAAGGCAAAGAAACTCGTGAAGCGAAAACCCCCGGAAAAGGGGTTTCTACCCTGGACTAAAGACACGATGATCCGCTTATCAGAGGGGCAACCAGAGCAATTGCCATCCCGCTTTAAAGTGGATCATGCGATGGTATTGAATGTGCTCTCTCGGGAAGGTACTGTAAATTGCAAGGGGCTCAGAGCCCTCATTGGAAAATCTCACGATTCAGTGGTACTGAAAAAACGTCATCGAAAACAGGCTTCACAACTCTTTCGTTCTCTGGTTGAGCGGAATATTATTCACCTCAATCCATTAAAGCTAAACGTCGATTTGCAGGAAGATTTTTCACTGAATCACGGCCTTGCGCTCTTTTTGATTGATACCCTAGGGGTGCTTGACCCGAATGAACCCGATTATGCACTCGATGTATTGACCTTAGTGGAATCCATTATCGAAAACCCAGATCTCATTTTAAGACGACAGGTCGATCGTTTGAAAACCATTAAAATGGGTGAAATGAAACAGGCGGGAATGGATTACGATGAACGGATGGCCGAGCTCGAAAAAATTGAGCACCCGAAGCCCAGAGGTGACTTTATCTATGATCGTTTTAATGAGTTTGCGAGAACCCACCCCTGGATAGGTCAGGATAACATTCGCCCGAAATCGGTTGTCCGAGAAATGTTCGAAGGGTTTATGTCCTTTCATGACTATATCCGTGAGTATGGACTGGAGAGAGTCGAGGGGCAATTACTCCGGTATTTAAGTGAAACTTATAAAATCCTAGTTCAAACGGTACCCGTAGGGGCCCGAACTGAAGAAATCATCTCGGTGATCGAGTATTTTAGAGAAATGCTGGGCGAAGTAGACTCAAGTTTAGTCGATGAGTGGGAGCGCCTGAAGAACCCAGAGCTGCTTGCAGCAAAACTAGCGCTACGGAATGAAAAGGAAGCGCAGAGGCTCAGTGAACAACAGAAACTAGAAACCGAACTCAGGCTTGAAAAGACTCGATTAGTGGCAATTCGAAATGAGGCTCTCCGCTGTATCCGAGACCTTTCTAATCGCTCTTTTGAGCGACTAGCAAAAATGGGAGAGTTGGATGCTGCGAGCTTAGAGCAGAAACTCGAGGAGTATTATCAAGATCATGAATCGATCTTGTTAGACCAAAAAGCAAGGTCTCCTCATCTCTCTCAGATTGAACAAAAAGAGGACGGATCCTATATGCTCGAGCAGATTCTGAGGGATCCCGATGATCATGGGGACTGGTGCTTACGATTCATTGCCAGGTTTATAGATTCCGAAGGGGGACCGCAATTACGTCTGACACTTCTTTATTTCGGTTCGCTCTCTGAATAGTTTAGCTCGGTTTATTTGGCATCAGTCGTTTTGCAATGAAAAAAATGATAAAGGCGACTAAGATAAAATCTAGGAGTGCACCTAAGAATATCCCAATCCCGAATTTCGCGCTCGAAATGTGAAATGCCAATTGTCGCCAATCCCCGCCGGGAATCAGAATTCCAATGAAGGGCATGATTAATTGGTCCACGAGAGCCGAGACCAGGGCGTTGACTTTGCCACCAATAATGACGGCAACAGCCAGACCCATGACCTGATGAGTTTTAATAAATTCCAAAAAGGACAACCACATTGTATTTACCCACACCTTTCGCCTCTACTAAAGCGCTTAGGTTTTTAACGTCGAATCCTTTCATCTACAATCAAGAAATCAGGAGAGACTATAACGCGTACACGTCCAATGCGGCGTCAACAATCAACGTGGTAATTTGAAATTAAATTGAGGGAGCTGATTAGTGTGAGTCGGTTTATAACCTTGAGTAGGGATAGAATTAAAGGAGTAAGCATGAAAATTCTATTTCTATTAATGGCGAGCACATTTTTGAGCTCCCTCTGTTTCGCAGAGATCAAAGCTGAAGGGCTCAGTAATGAAACTGCACTTGGAATTGTTCTGACTAGCGGAAATACAGACGTAAAAACATTGAATCTGAGCCAGGTCAATAGCTATGAAAAAAACCAAAATGTTTACAAATTTAATTTCAACTATTTAAGATCTTCTAACCAAGGAACTGAACAAGCTTTATTGTGGGGATTGGGGTTACGTTACGAGAGGGAACTGAACCCCCGGTTTAGTCTATTTGTGTCGCAAGCACTCATGAGTGATTACTACCAAGGGATTGTCCAGCGCTACAGCACCGATGTGGGTGGGAAGTATAATTTCACCAAACAAGAAGGGACAAATTGGTATGTCGAGGCAGGCTACCGTTTTTCCCGTGAGAATTACCGCTATGGCTTCAAAAACATCAGTTTTATTCGTCTTTTTCATGAAATTGATAGGCAGATTGATAAGCAATTCAGCGTAAAATGGTGGATTGAGTATTTACCGAATATCATCACATGGAAGGCATACCAGGCGAATACCGAAGCCTCGCTGGCGATGGTGCTTAACGACATTTTCTCGCTGAAGTCGTCTTACTCGGTTCGATATTACAACGAGCCACCGCTGGGAGTCGAAAAGCGAACAGACCAAACATTTATGACTTCGCTTGTGGCCAAATTCTGACCCAGCGAAATATTTAAGTTTTAGGCACGTCATTTGCAAGTTTATCGATAAGTTTAAGTGGAGGTAGTGAAATGCGGTATTTTAAAAATGCTCTAGTGATTTATTATTCGAGATCGGGGAATACGAGGAAAGCGGCACAAGCAATTGCCGAGAGGCTCGGCTGTGACATAGAGCAAATTAAATCAAAAGTAACTTACGGGATGCGTTTTTTTGGGTTTCAAAGGGCCCTTGCACATGCTTTGTTGAAAAGGAAGCCTCGGATGGAGCCCCTTCAGAAAAACTTAAAGGACTATGATTTGATCATTGTTGCGAGTCCTGTTTGGGCGGGTACCATGGCCGCCCCGGTTAGGACCTTCTTCTCAAAATATAAAAAGAGTATTAAAAGAGTTGCCTTCTTTCTCACCCAGGGGGGCACCTATGGCCGAGAGGATGCACTCTATCAAATGAGACAAGAAGTGGGGATGACGCCCGAATCAATCTTTGTCATGTCTCAAAAAGATTTTGAGAAAAGCTCATTTGAAAAAGAAATCACTCTATTTTGTTCCGATTTTAGAAAAGAAAGTCGTGAACCGCAAAAGAAACCTAATTCAATTCCGATTGAAGTAACTCAAACAAAGTCTTCCAGTGTCGATCGAGAGCTTCGGCATTGAACGCGGGGAGATCTTCCATCGTGAACCCGTGAAGGGCATTGGAATAGAGCTCAGCTTTTCCATTCGCTTTCGAGTCAGAAAGTGCATTTTGAAATCGCTCGATCTGCTCTACGGGCATGGATGAATCGTGGTCAGCGTGAGCCACATAGATCTTTGCTTTAATTTTTGAAAGCAGAAGATGAGGGCTATGCGGAGCCTCACTGGCCAAGTTTCCTGCGTGATAACTGGCAGCTGCCGCAACTTGATCTGGAAAAGCAGCCGCTGTTCGAAGCGCGAGTGATCCACCCATGCAGTACCCCGTAATGCCCATTTTTCCGTGGCGAACACTCGAATGCTTTCCAAGATAGCCAAAAAAACTGTTCACATCGTTCATGGTTAATTGTGGATCATGCCCCCTTGCGAGAGGAATGATTTTTTGGACCGCCTCAACCATATCTTCTGGCTTCAGTGGGAATTTTAGATCGGTAACGGGTGCTCGCTTGATCCTATAAAAGAGATTCGGAACCAGGACAAAGTAACCTTGTTCTGCGATTTTTTTCGCCATTTGCTCCAGGTAGGGTCTGAGTCCAAATGCATCCATGTAGAGGATCACTGCGGGATGGGCTCCGCTTGTAGGGTGGGCAATAAATGCGTCGCAAATACCGTCAGCGGTTTTAATTTCAATCGTTTGGGTGATCATAGGTTTTAATCGTACACGAGATGTAAGGATCACGTATTGCGTTATTTATTCGAAAACTTGAATTGTAGGACCGAGTTGATTAGGGTGAATTGCAATGGATCTTTTTTCAAAGCAAGCCGTTGATTACGCTCTGTATCGGCCCCAGTATCCGGCTGAGCTTTATCGATATTTGAAGTTACACTGCAGGTCTTACGATTACGCTTGGGATGTTGCGACTGGAAATGGGCAGGCAGCCATTGAGATTGCGCAATCTTTTACTCGCGTATTGGCCACGGACTTGAGTGCTGAACAAGTTGCCCTCGCAAAACAAGCACCAAATATTGAATACCGTGTCTGTGACGCTGGAGAAGCGTTGGTGGAGAGCGATGGTAGCTTTGACTTGATCACTGTGGCTACGGGCTTACATTGGTTTGATCGAGAAGTGTTTTTCAAAGAAGCCAATCGTGTATTGAAACCCGGCGGGCTGTTCGCGGCTTGGGCTTATGGATTTCACTCACCAATCAGCACTGAAATTGATCGAATCCTGCACTCCTTCTATTTTAAAACGCTAAAGGGATTTTGGAAGACCAATAATCAACTCGTTTGGAATGGTTATAAAGATATCCAAATGCCTTTTGAAAAACTAACCACACCCAAAATACGAATGAGCGTGGATTGGAAATTGGAGGATTTTATTGGGTACTGTGGAACCTGGTCGGCGGTGCAGCTCTATAAAGAAGCTCATCACGAGGATCCCACGGTGAAGCTCAAGGCTCAGCTCAAGCCTTACTGGGGACCGAGTACCCGTAAGATCAGCTGGAGCCTCGGTTTAATCGCAGGCAGGAAAGCGATTGAAGCACTGGCGCACAAATCTAGCGAACCTCTATAGTTTATGGTATCTTAAACTATGAAAAGAGTCACTGAAAATGAAAATTCGATTTGAAACTAAGGTTCAAAAGAGACTGAGCGCCGTAAAAGCTGCTTTTGATCAAGAGCTCTTTCTAGCGCTAAAGCCGCCAGGAATGCAACTTAAGCTCATTCGATTTGATGGGTGCAAACCTGGGGACGAAGTGCATTTGAAGATGGGAGCTTTCGGGCTTCTCCAAGATTGGGTCAGCCACATCACATCCTCCATTGAGGATGAAAAGCAATGGCAATTCGTGGATGAAGGGCAAGTCATTCCCTGGCCACTGAAGCACTGGAAACACGTGCATCGAGTGGAGTCCATCGGAGATTCTGAGGCTCTGATCATAGATGACATTGAGTTTACAGCCCCAAACTCAGCTCTGACGGCGCTCCTGTTTCCATCCCTTTGGCTTAGTTTTTCAGTGAGACCGAGTCGGTACCGTAAATTTTTTAAAGAGGAGTAAGTGATGATTAAGTATCCAATGAGTTTCAGCGTAAGTGGACATTCTAAAAGTGGAATCGGATCGAACTGGGAGACGAGTTCCCCTTCGGTGTCGAGCTCCCTTCCTATGTCAATCCCACCCGAATTCGAAGGCCCCGGAGGAGGGTATTCGCCCGAAGATATCTATGCCTTTGCACTGGCCAATTGTTTTGTAGCCACCTTTAAGGTTTTTGCAGAAAAATCGAAAGTCGATTACGGGGAACTGAGCGTAGAAGGTACCCTGACCGTGGATCGAAATGAATCGGGTGTGCCCTGGATGAAGGCTTTTCATCTCAAAGTGAATCTCAATGGGGTTTCTGATGCAGATCGCGCGAAGCGCCTCTTAGAGAAAACCAGTCAATCGTGCATGATTCTCAATTCAGTGAAGACCGAGAAAACATTTGAGTTTATAGTCGGATAATATGTCACCTTCCATGCGCTTCTCTCAGGCCAGTATTGATTTTATCGTAAAAGCTTATCGACAAAAGAAGAAGGAATGGCTCGATAAGAATCGAAGCGAATATGAGCAGGTGCTGGTCGAGCCCATGCGCGAACTGATGTTAGCTGCCGAACGGGCACTAAAGAACGATGCGCCCGGATATCGGTTCCCGAAACGGAATTTTGCGCGAATTCTTCGGGGAGCAGAGGGTGCGCAACTCCATGGTCCCTTCCGAGACTGGATTGGGGTTGCTATTTCAAGAGACTCCGAGAGTCGGTATGAAGGGCCACCCAACTTATATTTTCATATATCAGAAGACGAGGGGATCTTCACGGCGGGCGGGCTCTATATGCCAAGCGCGGGCCAAACTAAGCACATCCGGAGCTGGATCGATCAAGACCCTTCAATGCTTGAAGAGTTAATTGATGACAAGAAATTCAAGAAACACTTTCAGGGACTTGGCACTGAGCGGGTACTCAAGACGAAACCGCGTGATTATCCGATTGATCACCCCAGAATTGATTGGTTGAAGCTTTCAGCGTTTTATGTGTGGCGAGAAGTGAAAAAAAAGGAACTTTTCTCGAAAAACTTCGCTGATATTTTGATTGAAGACTGGCGTCAAGTCTTGCGTTTAAACCAAATCTTGGATCGCTATACTGAGCGATGGCCCAAGGCAAAGATCGAAGAAGTACTCCCTCAGGCGCGAGCTTTTATGGATGATTGGGAAGACTAATTTGAATGGATTTCATTGAATTTGGGTAAGTTTCCTTCCTGACTTTGTCAGACTTTGGTCAAGATCCCTGTATTTACGCTATTTTGATTCAATTTGAATTTCGATACTGCTAAAATCTCGACACAACGATTTTTTAAGGAGTTCTCATGTTGAGCGAAATCATGCCCCACTTGTCTTCCCCTGTGAGTTTACTCTTATTAGGTGTAGCCATTGCAATTGCCTGCGGTTTCGAATTCATCAATGGGTTTCACGATACTGCGAACTCTGTAGCAACGGTAATTTACACTCGGTCCCTCAAACCCTGGAAAGCAGTCGCTTGGTCTGGGGTCTGCAATTTTGTTGGCGTATTCTTAGGTGGTATTTCAGTTGCGATGGGTATCGTAAAGCTTCTCCCTGTGGATTTGGTCGCATCAAGCAACATGAGCTTAAGTCTCATCACGGTTTTCTCCATGCTCCTGGCATCTTGCATTTGGAATCTTGCAACTTGGTTTGTGGGAATTCCCGCGTCGAGTTCTCATGCCTTAATCGGTGGAATCTTAGGTGTCGGAGTAGGAAATGCGATTTCAAAAGGTCTCCCTGCGAGTGCCGGAATCAATTGGGTAAAAACAGGTGAAGTAGGTCTGTCCCTTTTAGTTTCCCCTTTGCTCGGATTTGGCGTTGCTGCACTTGCGATCTATATTTTGAAACGAGTCCTGAAGGACGGGGCAATTCAGTCTCGTCCTATCAATGATGCTCCTCCGCCGTTTTTGGTTCGCTTGGCGCTAGTCGGTACCAGTACCGGTGTGAGTATTGCACACGGATCAAACGACGGACAAAAGGGCGTTGGGCTTGTGATGTTGATTTTAATTGCGGTGCTCCCGGGTAAGTTCGCACTCTCTCCTCAAGTCAATCCGGCTCAAATCCAACAGGCTGAATCCGCACTGCAATCCATTGAGCTTCACGTTTCGAAATTTGCATCCTTGCCGGCGCCTAAAGTATCCAATCATTTTCTTCCCTCTGCCTATGCCGACAACTTGGCCGCTGCTCAAAATTCAATCGTAGAAACCTCCAAGCTTGCTCACACCATTCGGGGTGAAATGCTGATGATTCAAGAGGGCCAAGAGATGAAGAGTGAATCTAAGCTTGCTCTTCGAAAAGGAATCTACAATCTTGAATCTAAATTAAGCGCTTTAGAAAAAGCTGGATATCCCGTTTCAGAAATCAAGCCGCTCCGTAAAACACTGACTAATATGGTTGAATACGCGCCGTTATGGGTGATTGTAATGATCGCGATCTCTTTAGGGCTTGGAACCATGATTGGCTGGAAACGAGTGGTTGAAACACTCGGTGAAAAAATTGGAACTTCCGGTTTAACTTACGCTCAAGGAACCGTATCTCAAGCGGTGGCGATGAGTATGATTGGTGTTTCTGCGCTCGCAGGAGTTCCCGTCAGTACGACCCACTGTTTATCTTCTGGAATCGCGGGCTCTATGGTTGCGTCCGGTTCGAGTGTGCAAAAGAGCACGGTTCGTTCAATTGGACTTGCTTGGGTCTTGACCCTTCCGGTGACACTCGGGCTCTCATGCGGACTTTTCTTGATCCTAAAAGCTGTATTTATTGCTTAATGTGCGTGGGCTTCATCAGCAAGGTGAAGAATAATTTCATGAGGCGCAAGAGAAGTCCCACCAAAGTAGGGGATTAACTCGTAGGGTGTTGCAGTGTCGTCATTACAGGCCCGAGGGAGCGTATTCACTTTCACTCCATTCACATAGAAATCATAAGAACCCATAAACGGATTAGATCCGTCCGAACTAAAGACACCGACTCCACTTGAATTGACGCTTGCCCCGGTCACATCTGCTCGTTTAGCGCCGAAATAAAAGAGCTCGCTTGGGTAATGGGAGGGGCTCGTGGTTCGGACGACAATAGAGAGCTTGATCGCTTGATTGATTCCAATCGTGGCATCAGGTACTTGGTTGTGTTGATAAATGTGGTTTCCGTAGTACTCCCCAAACGCAAAAAGTTCGATGAGATTGCTGGTGGGATTGTACCGCCATCCCCAGCGCGCGCTCGCATTCATATGGAAGGCGCCACAGTCTGAAGTTCCGTAAAGTTTGTTGATATCTCCCTGCTTGCTCGGATCTGCGGTTCTGTAATTGGTGGAGTCATCAAAAAGTGCATAGCGAGTCATGCTCACATTGGACGTGCCCC
Source organism: Oligoflexia bacterium (assembly GCA_903858975.1). GTDB lineage: Bacteria > Bdellovibrionota > UBA1018 > UBA1018 > CAIMNF01 > CAIMNF01. The sequence goes on from CAIOKW010000005.1 coordinate 9,355, forward strand.
AATCCGCACTTTCTTGGGGATATTCATCGCCTTGAAGAATGTGATAGAGGGTCCAATCAAATTGGGTCGCCATCGTGGTCGTGGGCTCAGATGAAGTAGGAACAGAATTTATAACTCCACTTGGGTCTGTAGTGCCCACATTTGTTGCCGTCGGTGTTGTTTGTACTTGAGATGGAGTGCCGGTTACGGACTCACATGCGCTAAGCGCCAAAAAGGACAAAAGAGCGATAACCTTCACCACCATATCTTCCAAGTATACGGGAACGACTTAAGATCGAAAATGTGTCATGAGTGACACTTTGCTAACCGCATTGATTCAAATTAAATGCCGGTGAATGGGCGGCTTAGCTCTTCATCTTCGATTCTAGCCACTGAGATATATCTTTAATGTCTGATTTGTTTTGAATCACATCGATTAGAATAAATCTTACAAAATCAGAATTGGTAGCAGTAAGATGATAGTGATTCATTTTTAAAAATACAGAGGTCACAAGAAGCGCCATTCTCTTATTTCCATCAACGAATGGATGATTCATACAAAAACTTTGCATGAGTGCTGCTGCTTGCTCTGACAGTGATTCATAATAACCTGATTGTGCACGCATCAATGAACTCTCAAGTAATCCCATATCACGAATACCATCCGCACCTCCGTGCTTAATAATAGTACGCGTATGGAGATCTAATACTTCCTTGATCGTGAGGAATTGCGTGAGCTTCATTTTGCTAACTCAGAGAGAGCTTCGTCGTACTGGCTCATGATCTCATCGCTCGCAATTCGGAATGCTGGTCTCAGGCCTTTTTTATGAATCAAAATCAAATTAAGGCGGTAGGAATTCCAATTATTATCGCATTTCGTCAAGAGGTTGCCTGACTAACATTTCATCTCCGCATTTTCTGGAAGGATCTTGGAGGGTGCAACAATTGAAACTAAAGTTGCCCCCTATTTGAATTGTGGGTGCTCATGAATTCAAGTGGGAGGCGTGCGCCCAGACCCGTAACATACCCTAGTAACACGAGTAGGAATCATCCCCCTGAAACACTACGTGTTTCGCCCCTGACCACCCACCCACACCATGCAATGGTAATTGTGGTTTGGTGGTCAGATGCACGGGGGATGCTTAAAGCGAGGAGGATGGGAGTGTTACGGGTCGGGGATTTCGGTTTTGAGTTTGGTTCTGGTTCTTAGGAATAAGGGGTAGGAGGAGGTGGCGTTGTATTTGCACAGGGTTTCGTTCTTACGATGGAACGA
>CAIOKW010000006.1 GCA_903858975.1 Oligoflexia bacterium
ACAGAAAACCTACAGTGTTCCGGGCTTAGGCAAATTTACCTATTTTTGGGATCAGCAAACCTTTGATCCGATTACGCATGAAGGAATGTATGCGATTCATTTTCGAGATCAAAAAGGAGTTATGCATCGCAATGTCTTCACTTATGACTGGAGAATTTGGAGTATTCCAGAACTGCGGGAAATGATGGAGGAAGTAGGATTCAAAAGCACCAAAGTTTACTGGGAAGACCCAGGTTTCTATGGCGACGGAACCGGCGATTATGTGGCGATGGAATCTGGCGATAATGCATATGCTTGGATCGCTTTTGTGGTTGGCATCAAATAGATTCTCTTCCACAATAAAGAGATGAAAACCCCAAACGGTTTAAGCCAGTTTAAGCATGTTCATATCATTGGTGTTTGCGGAACCCTGATGGGATCTTTCGCCTCTTTTTTAAGACGCTCTGGCGTTCGGGTTACAGGGAGTGATCAAAACATTTACCCACCCATGAGCGATGTTCTTCATGCTGCTGGGGTAGAAGTGGTGTCTCCCTATGATGCTTCCAATTTAGATAAAATTGGGGGTAAGCCTGACATGGTGGTCGTGGGAAACGTGATTGGTCGTGCGAATCCAGAAATGATCGCTTTCCAAGAGCGGGGAGATGTTTACGTCTCTTTACCTGAGTTCATGGAAAAGCACTTACTCCCCGGTACTCGCAATTTAGTGGTTTCTGGGACCCATGGAAAAACGACGACTTCGAGTTTGCTTGCTCACGTATTGAATGTTTCCAATCAAAAGCCTTCTTATTTTATCGGGGGCGTCTCCCAGAGTCTCCCTCATAGTTTCCATGTCGAAAATGATGGAAAATATTTTGTATTAGAGGGTGATGAATACGACACCGCTTTCTGGGATAAGGTGCCGAAGTTCAATCACTACCTTCCAAATGATGTGATTTTGACTTCAGTTGAGTTTGATCACGCAGATATTTATGCTGACCTCAATGCGGTAAAAAAAGCATTTTCTGGCCTCATTTCCCGTATCCGAGAAGGGGGGCGCTTGATTGCTTGCGTTGAAACGGAGAATGTTCGAGAGCTGATTCGAGAGTCAAAAGTTCCGGTCATTACTTATTCAAGGAATCCGGCCGATCACGCAGACTATTCCTTTATTGGTCTCAAGGGAAGTACCGAGGGAATTGAATTCACCGTGGTCCGTGGATCTGAAAAAGTAGATCACCTCTCCCTTCAGCTTCCAGGTGAGCATAATGCTCTCAATGCGCTTGCTGTGTACATCGAATGTCGTGAACTGGGTTTAAGTTCAGATGAGATTCGAAAAGGCCTTCAATCGTTTGGGGGTATCAAGCGACGCCAGGAAGAAAGAGGCGAGGTCCGAGGAGTGCTGGTGATCGATGATTTTGCTCATCATCCGACTGCGGTTCGTGAAACGCTCAAGGCACTTCACATGAAGTACGTGGGAAGACGCTTGCTCACTGTGTTTGAACCTCGATCTGCAACTTCACGGAGGAAGGTATTCCAGCAAGAGTACACCGAAGCCTTTGATCATTCTGATGAAACCTTTGTGGCGGTTGCATTCGACCAGAGCAAGATTCCCTCCGACCAGCAATTTTCAAGTCAGGAGCTCGTCGCAGGATTGAATGAGCGGGGAAGATCAGCAAGATTCTTTGAAAGTGTTGAAGAAGGCGTCAATCAAGTGGCGGCTGCCGCTCGTAGAGGTGATGTGGTTGCTGTCCTTTCGAATGGTGGCTTTGGGGGATTTATTCCTAAGCTCCTCGAAAAACTAAAGATCGACTAATTACAGGCAATTATTGCCGATTTTTTCAATGATGGACCTACGATATTCTTAAAGAGGAATGTCGACGGTTTCAGATTCTACTTCGTATTCAAATGCTACTCAAAGACTTAAAGATGCTTATGATTCTGAGCGGACTCAGTCACGAACTCAGCATGAAGAAGAGACTGCAAAACTGAAACAGGCATATGAGACTCAGCTCAAAGCCACCAAAGAAAATTATCAAAAGAATCTCAGCCAAGAAAAAGCTATTGCTCGTGATGAAGTAAGAAAACTGAAAGACGACCTTTACGGCAATAAGGGAAAGAAAATCTCACAAGAAGCCCAGGAACAACTGAGCGAACAGAAAAAACTTTCTAATTATCGCGAGGACATCACCCGCGATGCTGATCTCAAAGTCAAGAAAGCGGAAAGCTACTCCGATGCGAGGGTAGAAGAGGCTTATCAAAACGAGAGTAAAAAGACCGAGGATGCGCTTGCGGCCCAAAAACAATCGCACGTCCAAGAGGTGAAAGATCTCTATGACGAGCTTGAAACCTACCGGAATGAAGGTCGTGATGTAGAGTCTGAACGAGCAAAAGCCCGTGAAGAGTCGATTTCGAGTTACGAGGGTGACCATATTAAAGAAAAGAGCCGAATTGTAGACTCTTATGAAAAAACCATGGGGCGCCTCAAGAATCAAAATGCCGAGAAAGAAAGTAAGCTTAGCCAAAAGATGAATGCTCAAGCAATCGAATCAAATGCTCGGGCCAGAGACATGATTCGTAATCAAAAAGATGAATTTTTAGAACAGCAACGGAATCAACGAGGCGAGCAGCGCAGGATGGAGACCGGCTATCAAAATGAGCTCGCAAACGCGAAGACGAAGAATACTTGGAGTGAGCGCCGACTGATTGAACAAAATCAGGAGCAGACGGATCGAGCTCTGGCCGAGAAAGATCGAGCTTATCTTGAATATCTAAAAGAAAAGAATGATCAGATCAATTCGGAGATCAGCTCGAAAGACGCAAAAATCAAAGATCTAGAAACCACCAGTGATACGCTGAAAGTTTCGCCTCAATTGGTGAAACGGATTCATGATTCTGAGGAAAAGCGATTCAATTCCCAATTGAATCAGGAAAAAGAATTTAATCAACTCAATATGGATGCCACTCGTAAACGGGATGGGGCAGACCGAGCAGAGATGCGAGATGAGTTTCAAAAACAGGCGCGGGATCTAAGTCGAGGGATTCGAAGAGAGTCGGATGTTCAAAAGCGTGGTTTCATTGAATCCTACCAAGATCTAAAAGAGCTCCATGATCAGGAACTCGCATCTGTGAAAGAACAGACTCAGGACCGAGTCGGAAAACTTCACCTCAAGCATGCAGATGAATTAGTCGTGGAACAGAGAAGAACTCAGGATGCCCTCGAAGAGCAACGGGATTCACTGCGGGTTGAGAAAGAACATGCAGTCGATGAAATCAGTCATGAGAACAAGGCACAGGGTCGCGAGTGGGCGATGAAAATCCATGATCT
>CAIOKW010000007.1 GCA_903858975.1 Oligoflexia bacterium
AATTCCGAGTGGCGTGAGTTTTCAAAAATACCCAAGCTCACCTGGATTTTTTAAAAACAGCTCCATGGAATATGGGTTGAAAGTTTCCTACCAGAAATCGAGCTTTGATTTTTCGCTCTCCGCATACCAAGGCTACAATCATTTCCCAGAATATGTATTCACTCCCTCAACCGGCGCTATTCGCCCGATCAATCCCTCTGAGACCGCTTTCGGGGGAGATGCTTCTTTTACCTGGCAGAAATACGTGATTCGACTAGAAACTGCACTTCTCATGCCTGAAAACGGCACTGATACCGATCCGCTCTTTGGGCTGGTTGAGCCTTGGCACTGGGATTCTGTAGTGGGTGCAGAGCAACCCGTTGGGGATGACTTTCGACTTCAAGTTCAGTTCCTTTATCGATGGCACTTATACTATCCGAATCCATCGAGCTTTAACCCCATCCAGGTTGCCGTGGGGAGAGCCAATGCCCTCATTTTGAATTACCAGCAACAAGGAAACCCTGGCTGTACTTTTCGCTTCGGTTACCAAAGTGACCATTCTGACTGGACAGCTGATTTTTTCATGTTTGGATATTTTGGTGGCGGTGAGAACTACCTTCTTCGTCCACAAATTGGATATACCCCCATCACGAACCTCAAGCTCACGACGGGCATGGACTATTACGGAGGAAACGAATCAAAACCTCTCGGAGCCCTCCATGACAAAAGCCATGGATTCCTCGAGGCCAAGTACGTTTTCTAATTCTGATCTAGTGGTTCAGATCTTGGTTTCGAACCGAATGAATGGAGGAGCTCACCGATTTTGGCTTTGCACGCTCAAGCGTTTTTTGCGTGTAGGCTGCCAGCAAATCAAGCCCTTCAGTAACCAGATCAAAAGCCTGTACTGTTTCTTTTGCCATTCCGAAGAGCGTCTCGCTGCTCAAATTATGAATCAGCTGCTGATACCACATCAGAAGACAATGCATTTCAGGCTCTACCTGAGTGACTCGGCTCATGAGCTCTTCTACTTCCAGAAGTTTCTTTCCAGATTCTTCAATCTGGGTACGATCCTCAACACTCATGAGATAAGAGTTTTTAGTCTTCTGCGCAAGATTGGCGAGATTTACAGCAGTCGCACGAGACTCATTCACCAATCGTTCAATCACTAAAATGGATTCATTCACCGATCGAATTCTTTTGATCAATCCTGGACTCAAGCTGAGCTTAGCGACTTCTTGATCGATACTGGGGAGCCATCCACAAAACCATGCCCGGGCCATCTGTCCGCGGACCCGATAGATCCAAGCTTCAAATTCCTGAATCTTTCCTGCAGATTGCTCGTAACAAACCCCACCACCTTCACTCGAAGGACGAATGCGAGACTTGTAGATCTGAATTTCTTTCAAAGATTCCGCGAGCCCTAGGTTTTCAAAATGACCTTGGATGGTGAGGGAGTTTTTATGAAACCACTCACTTTGGTAGTAAGACCAAGCGGCATATGCCAATTCAGGCTTCCATTCATCTTGAGAAACAAAGCTAATGTGCCCATTTCCATAAGGACCCGTCTCAGTCCACTTCAAACTCAACGCGCGTCCTTCGGGAATAGCCGAATAGAAAACTCGAAGGTTAATGAGCGAAGCAAGATCCACAATCGGATGTTGCCCAGAAAGCAACCAACTACACTGAGATAAGATGGTCACTAAAGCATCAAAATGAATCTCATCCTTGATCCGAATGACTCGTGCATTTTCAGAGGTCTCAAATTCAACTTGATCCCCAATTAACAGAATTCCGCAATCAGGATTGCGGCGAAGAACCATGTCCATCCACTCAGGAGCACGCTCAGGCGCACTCTCTGTATGGATTGCAATCCATTTAAGGCCCTTCGGACGATCCATCCATGTGATGGGTGTACCGAGAGTTGTGGTTTTGAAAAAGTATTTCGAAGTCACCGTACTTGAAGCAACATCAGGACTCGGATCCCCTGCATGAATCTGGAGTGCAGTCAGTAGCTGTGTCGTCACCAAATCGGTATAATGAATGTCTTGCTCCACTTTACCTTGAAGCCAAGAGGCACGATACATACTCCAGGCATCATGTGATCCTTGAGTCATATCTTCACGCATATAATCTCCAAGCTTCACTACGGCTGGAATCAAGCTCGTAGCAATGGCCGCCATCCGGGAATACTTCGATTGAGACGTCCAATTGGCAAGAATATCGTAGTTTTGGTTGATGACCTCATTAATCCATAGAGCCGTTTTTGAAAGCGGCTCCTCTCCCGCTTGGAACTTGGGAGTTTCAATAACCTGGTCGATCCATTCCACTCTTTTGAGCGGGTCAGCCGAACCAGGACGAGCCATCACCTGAAGTCGAATCTCAGGATAAAGGTGTTTGATTGCCTTAAGCGCCATGAGCGAGCGAAGCACTTCTTCCACTCCACCCATTTGCACCACTAAAATTGAAAGATTTTTTCGAGAGCTTCCTTCACCCTCGCTAGGCTTTGGAGCATCAAGCGTGCTCATATCTGGGGCTCCGTACTCTTCTGTTCATTGGGAGAGGACCCACTCGCCGCGACGGCGAGATCTTCTTCGGACAGGATCTCAAGAGCGAACTCTTCGATGAGCTTTGCCACGTTCTTTTGGCGAAGCCCTGGATCCTCAACAATCTTACCTTGTAAAAGTTGGATATCGGCTACCATCTGTCCTCCATGACAGTTGATCGTAAACGGTTTCTATTCCGCCTCGATTCGGTTCATTAATTCACGAGCGCCTTGGTGGTCACCCTTGA
>CAIOKW010000008.1 GCA_903858975.1 Oligoflexia bacterium
AGTTTTCCTGACTTCACGCCTTCTTCAATTCGCTTTTCCTGGTTTTGAATTCGTTTCTGAATTCGTTCACCTTTTTTATGTTTCTTAACTACTTTCGCCTCTTCTGCGAAGGAAGGTGCTGCAATCGTTAACACTCCAAGTCCTAGCATCATCATCATCATTTTAGATTTCATATTATTCCTTTTCTTTCTGCCCTCAGGCTCACCTTTCTATAAAGCAAGTCGAATGCCAAACACATACTCCAGTGATTTCAGACCCTTGCTGCTTTCACGCCAGGAATGCTGTTGCAAAACACAGCAAATCTTGTTTTTTTGCGAATTAACTCGGAGCGTTTAAAAAACGTTCAATCAAAAGACAGATGTATTCCGGGAGATCCAAAGTAGAACAGTGGCTTCCATGACGAATTCGGGTGAGTTTTGAGTTCGGAAGGAGCTGGTGAATCAAGTCCTGAGTTTCAGGTGGCGTAATCCAATCTCGATCGCCAGAAAGGACAAGCGTACTTTGATTGATCTGGTGAAGCCAAGTGGAAGCATCAAAGTTTTGATAATCCTTCATCGTTTGAGTGAGCACTACCGGGGGAAGCTCCGCAATCTGACGCGCGTAAGTGTTGATGTCTCCCGGGTGGCAGAGGTCCTTATTAAATCCAAGATTCCCCAACAGTTGAGTGGAGGCACCCACATTGTACTGGAGCTTCCAAAGATTCTCGACCCAATCGGGCTTCATCCGTTCGTAGCGAGTGAGAAGCTCAAAGGCCGGTCCTAAATAGTTTCCACCCAAGAGCGTCTCGAGTGGTTTTTTCGCAGTTCCATTGGCGAGCACCATTTTTGAAACTCGCTCAGGATAATCCTTCGCAAATTGCAGAACAACACTGGCCCCCATGCTGTGACCTAAGAAAACTGCCTGACCGACATCTAAGTGATCGAGCACCGACTTTAAATCTCGGGCTCCTGACTCGACGGACATCGTTTCAATTTGGGCAGGAATCGGGGTGCGTCGATGTCCTCGGTAATCAAACCAAATGCAGCGATAAAATTGCTTAAAGTAATCGATTTGATAGGTCCAATGGAGTGTCGAGCAAGCAATGCCGTAACAAAAAACAAGTGGGGGGCCTGCCCCCTCTTCACAATAGAAAATGGGGGTCCCATCAAAACCAGGCACCGTTCCAGAGCGGTAGGACTGATCTGATTCATTTGCGACTTCTAAAAACAAAGAACGGGCGCCCTTTACTCGAGGGTGCCCGTTCTCTCCAAACTTTTCACCTTGCATGGATTAAATCTAAGCTCTTTTCAAACTCAATTCAAACCAAGAGTGCAATTGCGCCTTAAACTGAGCGCGGTCGACGTCACTGAGATTATTAAAACTCGACACGACCCATTTAAAAAATTCTTCATCCTGCCGCGCAATCACTAAAACGGCCGGAGAATGTTCTCCATGACCATCGAAATGCTGGCCCGCAATTTTATGCGTGAGCTTCGCCGCATATTCCTTCTCCATCAGAACCATCAGTTCTGACTCACTCATCTCCAGCGATCTAACGAGCGCCTGAATGTGAACGGCCGGGATCGGAGTGATCCCTCTTTCTAAGTTCGACACGAATTGAGTCGTGACCGGTGGTTCAAATTTCTGGCCGAGTTCTTTTTGTGAAAAACCCTTAGCTTCGCGCTTCTGGCGGATAAATGAGCCTACCCAGTTTGGAGATTTCGCTAGACTTTTCTTATTGACGTTTTCCATAGATCCAGTTTAATAAATCGACCTATAATATGCAACAAAAAAAGTTGGGTATTATTTAAATTTTATTTATTGAACAATAACAACTACTTAATCATCCAGTCCACCCAAGGGAAACGCCAGTCGTTAAACCGTTCTGCTGGAATCCCCGACGCTTCAGCCAACTTTACCCACAATTTCTTACAAAGGAGTCCATGGCAACGCCCCTGCCCCACCTCAATTACCTGAGTCAGAGCCTCCAAAGTATCGGGCTTCACGGTCTCGACTTTATTGCAGAATTCTTGAACTTCAATACCCTGGCAGGGGCACAATTCGGATGAAGACGGGTGATCTCGCGTGAATTGAATACTCATCCCTTGATGAATGGTAGTTTCACAGGCAAATTTTTTGATTCCATCCGCTTCGATCTGACAAAGCCCACAGCTTCCGTCTTCACACATCAAAATG
>CAIOKW010000009.1 GCA_903858975.1 Oligoflexia bacterium
CCATCAATCGGAAAGGTTTTGCTCTTGATGCCCGCGTAGACATTCTTAAAAAATGAACGCCCTGAATAGAAAAGAACTGGAACGGCAAGAGCAAAAGAGGTCCATTCAAAGAGGGATTGAAAGGGTCCCTTAACCCCTGAATAAAGGGGAATGCTCATCAGCATGATATTCCCGGTCAAAGCCCCGGCAATACCCAGCGTAACGAGATTCTTTCGGTTCAGCAGGGCAATCTTCTCGTCCTCGTTTTCATCATCACGAATCAGATGAGGCGAATACCCCCACTCCGAAATTTGCTCCGCCACTTTATTAGAATAGGTCGGATCCTTCAGTGTCACCGTGAGTACGGAAGTTCCCAGATTTAAGGAACAAGCACTGACATACTCTGGAATCACCTGAGGTAGCTTTTCAAGTAACCAAAGGCACGCGGAACAATGAATGCCCTCTAGAAAAATGCGGATTTGAGACTCTGTATTTTTCCAATCAAATTTCACTTGGGTTTGAGTAATCGGCTTCGGCGGAGTAAAGCACACACCGCTGTCTCTTAAACGATAGTATTCCTCTAAACCCGCGCTCGTTAAAATCTTAAAGACATTCTCGCATCCCCGACAGCAAAACTCATCTGTACTCGCCTCAGGAAGAGTCGAATTACAGTGTTTACAATGGATGAGTTGGGTTGCGAGCATCGTTTCCATTCGTTCCTTAGTAAGAGTGGCTCAATCGAGTGTGGAGTAGTTCATTCAAGGCATTTAAGGCATCGGAGGCTGTAAAAATTCCTACTAACCGGTGATTGTCCACCACGAGCACGCTCCCAATTTTTTTCTCTGACATGGTTTTCACGACGTCATCGAGCTTGTTGCCAGGCTTCACGAGAAACACTTCATGGCTTGAGATTTCTTCTACTGTGGTCTTTTCTGCCTCGACTCCACGAATAGAAAGGGCCATCTTGACATCTCGGTCGCTGATCACTCCTGTGATCTGGCCTGCACACATTACGGGCAGGTGCCTGATTTGAAATTTTTTCATAAGGTTATGCGCCGCACTAAGTGTTTCTTCTGCGCCAATCGTATGCGGCATGACCGTCATAAACTTCATTACTGTCGGAATTCCCTTGTTCATGCTCATCTAAAAAACCGCCCTTTTCTGTACCGATTCTAGCGGCCTAGGCGGCTCGGTGGTATGATGGGGAGAGTAATGAATATGACGGGGATCATATTTCGGGAGATCTATGGCATCAGAATCAATTAAAGGTAAATGTGAAGACTGTGGGAGTCGTTCTCAAAGCTTACTCTGCTCTCTGAAGGGCGAGGATCTGAGGCTGATCGATGATGCAAAATTTCATCAACAATTTAAAACGGGTCAAAGCCTATTTTATGCAGGTAACCCGGCATCGGGCATTTACTGCATCGTCTCGGGGACGGTAAAACTCGAGATTCACGATGGGGAAGGAAAAACCCAGATTGCCCAAGTCTACAGCGCAGGGGGTATGATTGGGTATCGCGCTTTGTTTACGGAAGAACCCTATCTCAGTAGCGCCATTGCTTCAGAGCCAAGTGAAGTTTGCTATATCCCCAAAAACACGATTATGGACCTCATTCAAAAAAAGCCGGATTTAGCGATGAAGTTTTTGATCCAGCTGTCTGAAGATTTTAGAATGATGGAAACTCGCCTTCACCGAATCTCCTCAAATCCCGCACCTGAAAGAATCGCAGAAGCGCTGCTCTTCTTAAGAGAGAATTTCGAAGACAAAAATTGGACTCGTAAAGAAATTGCGGAGTGGGCGGGCACGACTACCGAAACCGTGATTCGAACCTTGGCTCAATTTGAAGAAGAAGGCTTAATTGAGCAAAAAGGGCGCATCATCAGCATTTTAAAAAGAGATGTGCTTTTCAAGCGCGCAAAAATTTCGATATAAAAAAAGCCCCGAGAGTAAACTCTCGAGGCCTCTTAAAATTTAAAGATCAAGGTTGATCTTAGTGGTGATGATGTCCACCTGCTCCGTGCGCGTGGCCGTGAGCCATTTCTTCAGGGGTTGCATCACGAATCGCCATGACTTCAACATCGAAGGTAAGGTCTTCGCCAGCAAGCGGATGATTCCCATCGAGCTTCACGCTCTCGCCCATCACTTCAAGAACTCGGAACAAAAGCATCTCGCCGTTCGGTCCATTTGCTTGAAACTGATCGCCTTCCGCAAGTTCTTCTGAATTCGGAAGTTTCTCGCGAGGCACTTCAACCACGAGTTGCTCATCAGCAACACCGTAAGCATCTGCAGCTGCAACTTCAATCTTACGTTGATCGCCGACACTGAGGAGAGCCATTGCCTTCTCAAGACCGGGAATAATTTGGCTCATGCCTTCGAGGTAAGAGAATGGAGCATCTGAATCACGAGATGTATCAATCACTTCTCCGCTAGAATCGGTTAATGTGTAATGGAACGAAATAACGCGCTTAGTCGCTGTCATGGTATCACCTTTCTAAAAATGAATGCCATCAGCCAATCATAAAAAGTGGGGGAAGTCATACAAATTCGCTATACTGAGACTTATGACAAAACCAAAAATTCTGGTCATTTATACCGGCGGAACCTTTGGAATGGACGAAAACCTTGAGATCCCTAAACTCTCGGCAAAAGCCCTTGAAAAACGACTTTATCAGCAAGTTCCAGAAATGGAAAAAATTGCGGATATTGCCGTCCAAATCGTTTTCAATACGGATAGCTGCCAAATGGGCACAGAGCATTGGTTCACCCTTGCGCATCACATTCATCAGCAAGGGAAACACTATGAGGGAATCGTGATCTTGCACGGTACGGACACCCTCGCGCACACCGCAGCGGCACTCTCCTATCTCCTTTCTCCTAGCCCCGTACCCATCGTCATTACAGGCGCGCAAAAACCTTTAAGCACCCTCAGAAACGATGCTCGCACCAATCTCCTCACTGCACTTGAAGTCGCGGCGAACGCTCCGAAAGAACTCCAAAATCGCGTCATGGTTGCGTTCCATGACGAACTCTTCCTGGGAAGTCGAGTTCGCAAATTTAGCGCGCTCGATTTTGCTGCGTTTGAAAGCCCCCGCTTTCCTCGTCTGGCGCGGGTCGGGAGTAGCATTCAATTTGAATCCGTAATCCATCATCTTCCAAAGCTCAAAAAAGGGAGACCGATGATTGAAGGATTTCAAACGGAGGTCCTCACCTCACCCCAAATTCTAAAGGCAGAAGTAACCCCAGAGTTCGCAAGCGCAATATTTAGCAGAGCCGTGCTTGAGCAACTCGATGCGATCTTACTCACCCTTTATCCATCGGGTACAGCTCCAACAGAACGACCGGACTTTCTACGTTTTCTCAAGGACTCAAAGGAATATCATTGCCCTATCCTTGCAATCACCGAGCGCGCCGATGCCCCGATTAAGCTCTCTTCTTATGCTTCGGGAAAAACATTGATGAAGGAAGGAGTTCTTTGGTGCCAGGACCTCACCCCAGAGGCTGCATTGGTGAAAATCATGTTGCTCCAAATTCAACTTCATAAAAAACCAGAGCTAGGCCGAAAACAAAGGGCCAAAGCCATTGCGCTTCAGTGGTCTAAACCCTTAAGTGATGAGTCATCGATCTAAACCGAATTACTGAACGCCCTTAAAACCACGGCGATGAATCGGCGTTGATCCTAAGGCTAGAATTTGGGCTTTATGAAATGGCGTGGGATATCCCTTGTGCTTTTTCAAACCATAACCAGGATATTTCAATTCGAGTTGTTCCATGAGTTCGTCCCGATAGACTTTTGCAAAAACCGACCCACAGGCAATCGTCAGCGCCCTCAAATCGCCCTTCACTAGCGCATGCCCACGATCTTTCAAGGCCATCGGAACTAAATTTCCATCGATGAGGACGGCATCGGCCTTACGTCCCAGGCGTTTCTCTAAAGTCTCAACGGCACGAACCATCGCAAGCTGGGAGGCATAGAGGATGTTCAATTCAGCAATCTCATCCACGCTCGCCTCTTCGACTTGAAAGCCCATGAGATAAGGCTCAAGCGCCCTTCCGAGGGGGGCACGATCGCTTTCGGCGATGAGCTTACTGTCTTTCACCTTGAGAAGAGGATGCTCAGAATCACCTTTGGGGCGCGCTCCTTGAAGTGAGAAACCAAGCTTCAGCACTTCGTCTAAAGAAATCGCAGCAGCTCCAGCCACCACGGGCCCCGCTAAACAGCCTCGACCCACTTCATCAACTCCAATAATTAAAGCTTGAGACGCAAAAAAGCCCAAGGAAGCTTCGGAAGTAAGATCCGGAAAACTAGCCTTGGGCTTTTTTAAGATCATTTATAAGTAGTGCTTAGTTCTTGCTTGATGCTTTAGCAGCAGCTGAAGCAGCCGCTGACTCGCGAGACTGAACATCACGTTCAACCTTCGCAGCTTTTCCTTCAAGACCACGAAGATAGTAAAGTTTAGAACGACGTACTTTACCGCGTGATACTACTTCGATATCTGCAACGCTAGGTGAGCTTTCAAGGAAAATACGCTCAACGCCAACACCGTGAGAAATTTTACGAACGATGAAAGATTTTCCACCGCCGCGGTTTCCGCGTTTAATCACGGTACCTTCGAAAAGCTGAATACGCTCTTTTTCACCCTCTTTAATTTTTACGTGAACTTTAATGGTGTCCCCAGATGAAAACTCTGGGAAGTTGGTGCGCATTAAGCCAGCATCAACTGCTTCTACAGTAGAAGACAATCCATGAGAGTTATCATATTGTGCTTTTCTTCGAGATTTACGTTTAACTAACTTCTGTGCCATGGTCTTACTCCGACAGGGATTAAAAAAATTTTTACTTTAGGAAACCTAATCTTTAACAAGACTTAAAGAATCTGACAATCCTTTTTTTAAGGGATTCCGAAGAGTCGGTCTAAAATAATGGCGGCAGCCGCCCTGACGGAAAGGTGGTTATAGCCATCCGCCCCAAGAGGTCCGTAGATCGGGCCCAAAAAGCGGTGAACCTCTGAATAAAATGCTGGAGCTACCCCCCAGCCGGTTCCGAGAACAATCACCTTTACCCCCGGCTCCGACTCTTCTTCCCATTTTTCCCGTGTTTGCTGGTAGTTCAGCTGATTTGGAAGCGGCCTTGCGTCGGGCATCGCCACCTCAAGCTTCAAGCCTGGATACCGAGCATTTAGGTCGGCTTTTACCTCATGAAAATAGGGTAACAATTGAACTCGCCCGAGCGCCTCGAAACGATCCGGATGCCACTCTTTACTCTTCCCCGTTTCCCAATGACCCAAGACCCGGTCCACCAGCGCTTTTTGCTCCAAGATAGGAGTAACGAGATAATAGTGATCCACTTCATAGGTACGGCAAGAACGGGAAATGTCATGAATATCAAGATTCGTAACGGAGGTTGTAATCAGATCTCCCTCTCGATTCGTGACGGGATAATGCAAGAGGACCACCGCGGTTTTATGCTTCGTTCGCTCTTTCATGAACGCTTTCCTTTTTGATACTTTTCCCAAAGGTCTGGGCGTTTCGTTTGGGTTCGACTAAGGGATTCTTCTTTGCGCCACTTTTCAATTTTTGCGTGATTTCCAGAAAGCAAAACCTCAGGCACCGAACGCCCTAAAAATTCTCTAGGCCTCGTATATTGGGGAGCTTTTAAGAGACCGTCTTCCAAGCTATCGCTTCGAATGGAGTCCTCATTCCCCACTACACCGGGAATCAATCGAATCACCACATCCGAAACGACCATCGCTGCAAACTCACCCCCCGTAAGGACATAGTCTCCGATCGACATTTCTTCATCCACACAGGCTTCAATGAACCGCTCGTCCACGCCCTCATAGTGACCACAGACCAAGATCAGATGAGAATAGCTCTGAGCAAGATCCTTAGCGCGTTCTTGAGTCAGACACTTTCCCTGGGGTGATAATAAAATAGTATAAGGACGGTCAAATCCAGGCTTTACCTTTTCCTCAAGACTCGTCACCGAGGACCATGCATCAAATAACACTTCCGACTTCAGAAGCATTCCTGCCCCTCCGCCGTAGACAATGTCGTCCACTGATTTATGTTTATCTTTAGCAAATTCCCGGAGCTGAACGAAAGAAAGCTCAATCTTGCCGCTCTCGCGCGCCTTTCCCACAAGACTATGGGAAAGCCCAGAATCAATGGAGTCAGGAAATAAGCTCAAATATGTAATTTTTTTCAGTGCCATTTTAAAAAAAAAGCCGAGGAATGAAACCTCGGCTTTTCAACTTTCGGGATTAAATCCCAAACTTTATTCAATGA
>CAIOKW010000010.1 GCA_903858975.1 Oligoflexia bacterium
CTCATCGGACCAAACTGTCCTGGAATTATCACTCCGGGTGAATGCAAAATCGGCATCATGCCCGGTCACATTCATCTTCCAGGAAGAATTGGTGTGGTTTCCCGCTCTGGGACGCTCACCTACGAAGCAGTTCACCAGCTTACTAAGCTCGGCATTGGTCAAAGTACCTGTGTTGGGATTGGTGGAGACCCAGTGAACGGAACCAACTTTATTGATGTGCTGGACGCATTCAATAATGATCCCGATACCGATGGAGTCATCATGATTGGTGAGATCGGTGGAACGGCTGAAGAAGAAGCAGCTGAGTGGATCAAGAAAAACATGAAGAAGCCTGTAGCGGGCTTCATCGGAGGAGCGTCAGCACCTCCGGGCAAACGCATGGGACATGCGGGCGCAATCATTTCAGGCGGTAAAGGTACCGCGGAAGAAAAATTCAAGGCCCTGGAAGCGGCTGGAGTACGGATTTCCCGTTCCCCGGCAACTCTCGGAGTGACTCTTCAAGAAGCACTTAAAGCCAAGAAATAAATAACAACCCATTTACATAAGGAGTAAATATGGCAATCGAAAAAACATTCAGTATCGTAAAACCAAACTCAGTAGCAAAGAACAATATCGGTGCAATCATTGATCGTTTCGAATCAAAAGGTCTCCGCATCGCGGCTGCTAAATTCACTAAACTTTCAAAAGAAAAAGCGGAAGGCTTTTACATTGAGCACAAAGAGCGTCCGTTTTTCGGAAGCCTTGTAAACTTCATGACCAGCGGCCCAGTGCTTCTGATGGTGCTTGAAGGCGAGAATGCAGTCATGTTGAACCGTGAAATCATGGGTGCAACTGATCCTTCTAAAGCAGCTCCAGGAACCATCCGTAAGGATTTCGCAGACAGCATTGAAGCGAACTCTGTGCATGGTTCTGATAGCGCAACTTCAGCGGATCGCGAGATTTCATACTTCTTCGAAAAGAATGAAGTCGTTAGTCGTTTCTAACTGAGATTTAGATTTTGGGGTGGGCTCCTGTGGAGCTCACCCTAATGATTAAAAATAGAGAGAGAGATTTCAGCATGTCTAAGAAGATTGATTTGAATAAGTTTAAAGATGTAGTGGGCCAACTGAAGACCAAGCAACAAAAGCTCCAGTCTTTGATGAGTAAAGAAACGATCAAAGAAGCTAAAAAGTATGCTGAGAGTTCCAAGCAAGAGCTCCAAAAGCTCATCAAGAGCACCGATGTTAAAAAAGTGAAGTCGATCATCGAAAAAGAAGCGAAAGAGATTCAAAAGCTTCAGCAATCGATTCCTCAAGAGCTCGCGAAATTTAGCAAGTTCATGGAAACTCAGAAGAAAGAGTTCGAAAAAATTTTAAAGTCCGTGAGTGCACTTGAGGCTGCTGACTTTATTCAGAAGAAAGTTAGCGCAAAAGTGGGTTTAGGCAAAAAACCTAAGGCTTCTGGTTCTAGCGCAAAAAGAGCTTCTAAAAAGCCAGTGGTAGTGAAAGATACAGCGTCTGAAAAAACGTCTCCAGCGGCTGCGGAAGAAGCAAAATCGGAATAAAGAAGTTTTAAGGAAAACACATGGCAAAGAAAAAGCTGCTCACTAAAAAGGCTCCCCAGTCTAAGGCGAAACCAAAATCGAAGCCAAAGCCAAAGGCGGTGGTGGAAATAGAGACTTTGCTCAAAATTGGGCAGTCAGCGCCCGCTTTTTCAGTTCTGAATGAAGATGGGGAAAAAGTGTCCCTGAAGGATTTTAAGGGAAAGTCGATTGTGGTCTATTTCTATCCAAAGGATCACACGCCAGGCTGTACCCAGGAGTCCTGTGATTTTCGTGATTCGATGGCCCGTGTGAAGTCTGCCGGAGCGGTAGTGTTGGGTGTGAGTCGAGATTCTGTTTCTTCTCATTTGAAGTTTAAGACCAAATTAGAACTTCCGTTTTCATTGTTAGCGGATGAAGACGGTAAAATGTGTGAGTCTTTTGGAGTTTGGAAAGAGAAGAGCATGTACGGTCGAAAATATATGGGGATCGAGCGGTCCACATTTATTATTGATGCTAAAGGTAAAATTGCGA
>CAIOKW010000011.1 GCA_903858975.1 Oligoflexia bacterium
AGCCGCCCTTTGAAAGATCTGAATCCCATTTAGCATGAAATGCAGTGAGCACTTTCACTAAGCGAATGTTTCGACCTGTGAGGGGACCGCCCACAAATTTACGGGGCATAATGACATCAGTCATCCACGCTTGCTCAAATTCCGGAATCTGAAGTCCTGCGAGCTCTAAGAAGCTCATCCCAAAAGCAGTGCATCCTGAGCTTTCACCAAAAAGTGGGCGAGCATTCAGACCTGAATAGGTATGATGATAGCCCCGAAGTTGATACTCAGACCAATACTCCATGAGGCGGTCACAAGATTGATCGGAGATTAAGAATTTAACAAAAGTGCTGCGACCCGTAGCCTGCATGGAAGCAATATCGTTTTGGCTATCTTGAGAATCGTCGAGCTTTCCAACGAAACTTTTAAGTACAATTCCGAGGCCGTAGCCTTTAATGAAAAGGTCTTTTCGTTCTTCGCTATTTCCATCGGAGGTGGAACCTGTAAAAAGGTGGGTACCCCGACATGAAAGCTCCACGTAAACGTGTCCAATCTCGTGTCGTTCGCCGCCATTGTACTTGGCAACTTGATTCACCACTGCAGAAACTGCGAGCTTCTGTGGTGAACTCCAATTGGTTCGGGTCGGTGCCGGAATCAGGTGGAGGGTGACTTCTCCAGCAGAAGAGGTGAGAGAGGTGAAAATCATCAGAGCGCTCAGTAGCTTGATCTTTGTCATCATCCTACCTATCGACGAGGTTAAAAATATCCTGAATCTTTTCTGAGGCTTCCCGGAAATCACCGGAAAAAGTCAAAGAAAAAGAAGAAAATCGACATAACGCTGCCGGGTAATGTCAGAAAATCGTCATGGTGCAGGCTTCAGTGAAAATATACTTACTCTACCCCTACTCATTGCCTTCAGCTTATGGTGAAATATTAGTTAGGAAGGAGTCGTAGGGAAGGACTCTGATCTAGGTCAGTGAACGACCAACCCTACACAGTCTCATCATGAGCAAACAAGCAAAGACAGAGAAAATCACGGTTCCGGTTCTCCCGTTAAGGGAAGTAATCGTGTTCCCCCACATGGTGGTACCACTTTTCGTAGGGCGCGAAAAATCGATTCGCGCACTTGAGGAATGTGTAGAAAAGAAGAAGGAACTCTTCTTGGTTGCTCAAAAAGCAGCAACTACGGTGAATCCAGGTGAAAAAGATATTTTTCAAATTGGTACCTTGGGGACGATTCTTCAGATTTTGAGACTTCCGGATAATACAGTAAAGGTTCTCATTGAAGGAAAGCGTCGCGCGAAAATGCTGAAGTTCTCTGACGGAGAACAGATGATTGAAGCGGATGTTGAAGTGATCGTAGAGGCGTCTGAGAAAGGCGTTGAAGCGGAAGCACTCGTTCGTTCTCTGAAGGCAACTTTTGAGAACTACGTAAAACTCAACAAGCGCATTCCACCAGAAATGCTGATGAGTGTAAATGGCATTGAGGATCCATCTCGTTTGGGGGATGTGATTGTGGCTCACTTGAATCTTCGCTTTGAAGATAAGCAAGGGGTGCTAGAAATCACTGATCCAACCAAGCGTCTTGAGAAACTTCTTGAGCTCATGCAAGGTGAGATTGAAATTCTTCAAGTGGAACGTCGTATCCGCACCCGCGTGAAGAAGCAAATGGAGAAGTCTCAAAAAGAGTACTATCTCAATGAGCAAATGCAGGCGATTCAAAAAGAACTCGGTGAAAAAGACGAGTTCAAAGCTGAATTGATGGCGATTGAGAAGCAAATCAAAACTAAAGCCATGAGCAAAGAGGCAAAAGAGAAAGCAACTAAAGAGTTAAAGAAACTCAAGATGATGTCTCCGATGTCAGCTGAAGCGACTGTTGTTCGTAACTATATTGATTGGTTGATTTCACTTCCTTGGGGTGAATACACAGAAGATAGCCATGATCTGAAAGTGGCAGAAGACATCCTCAATGACGATCACTACGGTCTTGAAGATGTAAAAGAACGCCTTCTGGAGTACCTCGCTGTGCGTACGCTCACCGAAAACTCTAAAGGGCAGATCCTTTGCTTCCTTGGGCCTCCGGGGGTCGGTAAGACCTCTCTTGCGCGCTCTATTTCTAAGGCCTTGAACAAGAAATTTGTTCGTGCGTCCATGGGTGGAGTTCGTGATGAGGCCGAGATTCGTGGTCACCGTCGAACTTACGTGGGAGCTCTTCCAGGGAAGGTCGTTCAATCTCTGAAGAAAGCGGGATCATCGAATCCCGTGTTCCTGCTCGATGAAGTGGATAAAATGAGCATGGATTTCCGCGGTGATCCTTCATCGGCGCTTCTTGAAGTTCTCGATCCAGAACAAAACATGAACTTTGGAGATCATTATCTAGAAGTAGATTACGACCTTTCTAAAGTCATGTTCGTCCTGACCGCGAACTCGATTAGCGGAATTCCTCGTCCCCTTTTGGATCGTATGGAAGTCATTACAATTTCGGGCTACACCGAGATTGAAAAATACAACATCGCGAAGAAATACCTTCTTACTAAGCAAATGGATCAGCATGGCTTAAAGTCTGAAGATATTTCCGTAGATGACGATGCACTTCGTAATGTGATCCGACTCTACACTCGTGAAGCCGGCGTCCGTAACCTTGAGCGTTTGATGGCGACCCTTTGCCGTAAAGTGGCAAAGAAACTGGTCGATGCTCGCCTTGAGGCTGCACGCAGTAAGAAATCTGAAAAGATCGGCGTTATTCGAGTGAAGTCAGAGGACTTAGAAGAAATGCTTGGGCCACCACGCTACCTTCAAAACAAACTCGAAGAAAACAACGAAGTGGGTCTCACCAATGGTCTTGCGTACACCGAGATGGGCGGCGAGATGCTTCAAATTGAAGTGTCCGTAGTTCCAGGTAAAGGTGCCGTGAAGATCACAGGTAAACTCGGAGACGTAATGCAAGAGTCTGCTACGACAGCGATGTCGTATGTACGATCTCGTGCAGAAGCCCTCGGGTTAAGCCCAGACTTCTACCAAAACATCGACATCCATTTGCACGTGCCAGAAGGCGCAGTGCCGAAGGATGGGCCTTCTGCAGGGATCACCATGACGACTGCAATTACAAGCGCACTGACCAAAATACCGGTGAAGCGTGATGTGGCGATGACCGGAGAAGTTACCCTTCGCGGTCGCGTTCTTCCGATCGGTGGTCTTAAGGAAAAACTTCTAGCGGCGAAAATCGCTGGAATTAAGACCGTACTCATTCCAAAAGACAACGTTGCGGATTTGAAGAAGATCCCAGCCGAAGTGAAAGAAGGAATGCGCATTATTCCGGTAGATCACGTAGATCAGGTTCTGCGCTGTGCACTTAGTCTTGATAAGCCAGAAGAGTTTCTCGCTAAAGCGGGCGGAGTGGGCGATATCCCAGCCGCAGTTTTAGAAAAAGTGGTGACCAAGCCTAAAACAGGCACCGCAGTGAAGCACTAGTAACTTAAAAACAGTTAAAACGATCAGCCCTGGGGGAGTTTCCCCTGGGGCTTTTTATTTTCATTCGTGTTAGACTCACGCCATGTCTGTATTGATGAGTGTATATGAAGTGAAGTTCGCATTTTCCCATCGCGTCCTTTTTGAAGGGCTCACCTTTAGTATTTCCACGGGGGAAAAGATTGCGCTCATCGGCCAGAACGGAGCCGGGAAATCAACGCTTCTAAAAATCTTGGCAGGCCAAATGGACGCCGATTCAGGCAAAGTTTCAAGAACTCGAGGGATTCGAGTCGGGTATTTGTCTCAGACACCAGTCTTAGACGAACACCTCACGGCGCGAGAAGTGGTTTACCAAGGAGTTCAAAATGACGAAGATTGGGCCGGGATCAGCGCAGCAGAAGAGGCGATGTCTAGGCTCGAGATTCCTGATGTCAGAGTGAGTTCTCTCTCGGGCGGATGGAAAAAGAAAGTGGCCCTGGCAAAAGAGCTCGCCCGATCTCCCGATGTATTGCTTCTCGATGAGCCAACCAACCATCTGGATGTAGAAAGTATTTTGTGGCTTGAAGACTGGGTCAGGAATTCACCCATGTGCATTCTAACGATCAGCCATGATCGCGCATTTTTGAATCGCATTGCCAACCGAACGATCGAAGTCGATCGCAGGAACCCAGGCGGGATTCTCAGCGTCGATGGGAATTATGATCAATTTGTGATCGTGAAAGAAGAATATTTAGAAGGTCAGATGGCGCGCGAGGAATCCTTAAAGAACGTTCTCCGTCGCGAGGTAGAGTGGTTAAAGCGAGGAGCCAAAGCTCGAACCACAAAACAAAAAGCGCGGATTGATCGAGCAGAGAGTTTGAAGCTGGAAGTTCAGGACTTGGGGCAGAAAAATCAAACGCAGAGTTTAAAGCTCGAGTTTGAAGGATCTGGTCGCGGGCCGAAGAAACTCGTTGAACTGAAAGGCGTCAGTAAAGCCTACGGCGAAAAGAAGATCCTCAACAACTTTTCACTTTTAATCACCCCAAAGACACGTCTGGGTCTCATTGGTAAAAACGGAGTCGGAAAATCGACTCTCATTAAGCTCATTTCTGGAAATGAAGAGGCCGATCAAGGAACCATTGATCGAGCTGATCGCTTGGAAGTGCTTTATTTTGAGCAAAATCGAGAGACGCTTGATCCTTCGTTGTCTGTGCTCCGAACAGTTTGTCCTTATGGGGAAACGGTGGAGTTTCAAGGAAAGAAAATACACGTACGATCCTATCTGGATCGCTTTTTATTTAGTGGTCCCAATGTCGATGTGTTGGTCGAAAAACTCTCGGGTGGAGAGCAAGCGCGACTCTTGCTCGCTCGGATGATGCTGAATTCGGCGAATCTTCTGATTATGGATGAGCCTACCAATGATCTCGATATGCAGACCTTGGCGGTACTCGAGGATTGCTTAGAAGAGTTTCCAGGGGCTGTGATTCTCGTGACCCACGATCGTTCTTTTATGAGTGAAGTTTGTAACCAGATCCTGGCGATTCCACAGATGATTACCTTTTCAGATATGGATCAATGGGAAACTTGGTTTAAAGCGGAACAAAAGAGAGAGCTTCAGGCGCAAAAGCAAGCCGCGAATGCTCTCACCAGCCAAGGGCAAAAGTCAGAGAAGAAGAAACTTTCATACAAGGAACAACTCGAATTTGAAAAAATGGAGTCCACGATTTCGGAGAAAGAAACCGAACTTGGTGAACTCGAGGGTCATTCCCAGAAGCCAGAAATCGCGAGTAATTCAATCGAGCTTTTGAAGGCGTCCGAGAAAATGGCGTCCCTTCAATCAGAAATTGAGCGACTTTATGCGCGCTGGGCTGAGCTTGAGCAAAAGGGCGGCGTTCGTTCTCATTGATTTTTTTGCTTCATTCCAAAAAAAATAAACAAAAACTGTTCCCCGTCACTGGACTTTTTTTCATCTAGGCGCATCTTAAGTTTTTTAGGAGTCCAAGATGAGAAAAACAACATGGTTCGTCGTTTCAATCATAGCTGTCCTTGGATTAGGATGGGGTGCGTCTTTCGGGCAAACTCTGGATCGAGGATTTGCAGATCTTGCAAAACGGGTGATGCCCGGGGTCGTGAATATTGCGACTTTCGTTCGCCCCAGGATGCTTGCGCCAGGTTCTGGCGGTCGTTTAGGACCAGGGGGGCAAGAGGATTTGTTTCGCCGTTTCTTTGAGGATTTCTTCGGTGGGCGGATGCCACAACCGAGGGGTGTTCCCCATGGGGATGAGGAAGATGAAGAAGGAGAAACGTCAATTCCCGATGGGAAAGGCGCGAAGTCGATACCGATGGCCTTAGGTACGGGCTTCATTATTGATGAAAAGGAAGGTTTGATTCTCACCAATCACCATGTGATTCAGGGTGCTGAGGAAGTCAGGGTACAGTTTCAAGAGGAAGACTCTGACTTAGCGGTGGCGGAGGTCATTGGGCGGGATCCAGAGCTTGATGTAGCGCTTTTAAAAGTGAAGGAGAAGAAGCTTACGGCTCTTCCTTTGGGAAATTCGGATGCGATGGAAGTCGGTGAGTATGTTCTCGCGGTCGGAAATCCACTGGGTTATGGGCATACGGTTTCTCATGGAATCCTTTCCGCAAAGGGGAGACGTAATCCTGAATTTAAAATGGGGAAATACCTTCAGACAGATGCCACGATCAATCCTGGTAATTCCGGCGGTCCTTTGATCAACATGAAGGGAGAGGTCATTGGGATTAACAATGCCATTGATGCACGCGCACAAGGGATCGGATTTGCGATCCCTATTAATTTAGTGAAACAGATTCTGACCCAGTTAAAAACGAAAGGATCGGTTTCGCGCGGTTTCCTCGGAATCAGTGTGGGTGATCTGACTCCAGAACTTGCAGGACAAATGAAGTTAGATTCGAAACAAAAGGGAGTGATTATTTCAGACCTGACTCCGGGGGCTCCTGCTTCAGAGGCAGGATTAAAACCCTACGATGTGATTACCTCGATAAACGGAGAGAAGGTAACAAATGCTCAGGATCTGACTTCGAAAGTGACGGCGATTGCGGTTGGAGAAAAGGCAAAAATTGATTTCATTAGGGAAGGCAAAGAGAAATCGGTCACGGTGAAGGTTTCGGAAAGACCCATCATGGGAGTGGCCAAAGCGGAGAAGAAAGAAAAACCCTCTAAGGCATCTCAATCCACTTTTGGGGATTTTGGATTTAAGGTCACCGAAGTGAATGCGCAAAACTCAAGTCAGCTTGGCATTCCACCGGATGCGATGAAAGGAAAGAAATGGCTTGCCGTATCGGATATCGAATATGGAAAAGCGGCTGCCAATGCAGGATTATCTCGAGGAGATGTCATTTTAGATGTCGCGGGTCAAGAAGTGAAAAGCATCACAGAGCTTGATCGAGCGTTTAAGAATCTGAAGGGTAAATCAGTCATGATTCGAGTGAAGCGCTTTGATCAGGCCGGAAACGATTATGTGAACTTGATTGTGCTTACTCAATAGCCTCTGATAATCTTAAGACACTCTTCGGGTTCGAATCGCAGTCTTGAGCTGTTGAATCGAATTGATCAGTGCATCCGTGATCGGCTGATTGAGATCAACAATCAAATACCCAAGCTCTCGATCCGTGTACAGGGACTGAGCTTGAATGTTTGCGCCATATTCTGACAAAATCTGGTTAATATCTTTTAATACACCTTTTACGTTTTGGTGCACGTTAGTGAGGCGAGTATTGCTGCGGTCAAGGGGGATATCGACCTGTGGAAAATTCACTGAGCGAAGGGTAGATCCCGTTTGAGCAAATCGAATCAATGTGGATGCCACCTCTCTACCGATATTTACCTGGGCTTCCTCGGTTGCACCGCCAATGTGCGGAGTCAGAATTACGTTCTCAAAGCCCATCAAGGGAGATGGATATCCCTTCATGTTATTTTCGGGCTCCTCTGGAAAAACATCGAGGGCGCAGCCGTTGAGTTTTTTTGATTGAATCGCCGCTTCGAGAGCGGGAATCTGTACGACATCTCCGCGGGAGGCGTTGATCAGACATGCCCCCTCCTTCATCTGAGCAAGCTCCGTTTCGCCGATCATGTTCCTTGTTGATTCAGTAGCAGGAACGTGAAGGGTGACAAAATCTGCAGCATTCAGAACTTCTTCGAGGGTCGACATGGGTTTTGCATTTCCGAAAGGAAGTTTCGAGACAATGTCATAGAAAATGACTCGCATGCCGAAGGCTTCGGCCAAGAAAGACACTTGAGTTCCGATATTGCCATATCCCACAATACCGAGGGTTTTGCCGCGTACTTCAAAACATTGGCTCGAGCTCTTATTCCAGATACCTTGGTGCATTTCGTTGTTCCGGGTACCGAGCTTCCGGGAGAGCATCACAATTTCTGAAAGGACCATCTCGGCGACACTTCGGGTATTGCTGAAAGGAGCATTAAATACCACGACCCCGTGATCACGTGCAGCTTTTAAGTCTACTTGATTGGTACCGACGCAAAAACATCCAACCGAAGAAACGCTCTTTGCTGCGGCAAATACTTTCTCGGTGAGATAGGTCTTACTGCGGATCCCCAGAATGTCATAACCGGGTAGTTTCTGGATGAGTTCATCTTCAGTGAGTGCACCCTTTAGGGTATCCACATGAAACCCGTCTTTCATAAAAAGGTCACGAGCGAGAGGATGAATGTTTTCGAGAAGAAGTACTTTTTGCATCCTTCCATTTTAGCAGGATTCTAGAGCTTTTCTAGAAGTAAGACCTGAGTCCTTAGACACGATTCATCATGACGAAGTATTGACGCAGGTCTGTGGAATGGGCATCAACTCTCGGTGGAATGATTCGAATTCTGTTATCCTATTGCCATGGCGGTCTTCACGGATAAAAAGTTCAAGTTAGCCCAGCTCTTTCAGCCCACGGGGGATCAGCCCGAGGCGATCGCTCAGCTCGTTAAGGGCTTAAATGAGGGTAAGAAGTCCCAGGTGCTTCTCGGGGTCACCGGATCAGGTAAGACCTTTACGATGGCAAATGTCATCGCTCAAGTCAGTCGACCGACACTCATTCTCTGTCACAACAAGACACTTGCCGCTCAGTTGTACTCGGAGTTCAAGGAATTTTTCCCTGACAATGCGGTTGAGTATTTTGTAAGTTATTATGACTACTATCAACCGGAAGCCTATATTCCGAACACTGACACCTATATTGAAAAAGACTCTCAGATCAATGATGAAATCGATAAGCTCAGGCATTCGGCAACCCGTTCATTACTTGAGCGAGATGATGTCATCATTGTTTCTTCGGTTTCCTGTATTTATGGTCTCGGAAGTCCAGAAGCCTACGAAGGATTAATTCTCTATTTAGAAGTTGGAAAAGAATATAAACGCCAAGAGGTTTTAAAGAAGCTTCTCGAGATTCAGAACAAGCGAAATGATATTGATTTTCACCGTGGAACTTTTCGAGTTCGGGGTGAGGTTGTTGAA
>CAIOKW010000012.1 GCA_903858975.1 Oligoflexia bacterium
CGCAGAAAGTGTTCTTTTTGGATACGAGAAAGGCGCTTTTACCGGGGCAGAAAAGTCGACCACCGGATTATTTGAAGAATCAGACGGGGGTTGCATTTACTTCGATGAATTGGGCAACATGCCGCTTGAGATTCAAAACAAACTGCTTCGAGTGATTCAAGAGAAAGAAGTACTCCGGATTGGCTCCTCTAAGCCTATTTCCCTTGATTTTAGGGTGATTTGCGCAACGAACAGAGACATGGATCATATGGTGACTGAGGGGAAATTTAAGGATGACCTTCACCAGCGGATCAATGTTCTCCAAATCATGATTCCACCCCTGAGAGAACGGGTAGAAGATATTCCTGTCTTGCTTGAACACTTTGCTACCATCCTTGCTAACGGCCAGGAACGCATTCAATTTCTTCCTGAAACCGTAGAGATGATCAAGGCCTATCCATTTCCGGGAAACGTAAGAGAGCTTTCAAACCTAGTCCTTTATCTTTACTCTATGAGCGATGAGGCCATGATTTCACCGTTGGACCTTCCTCCAAAATTTCAGAAAACTTTGAAGCCCAATCCTGAGGCCCGAACGATCCAGGGTAATAATGCATTTTTAGATGAAGTGAATTTCTACTCCGCTGTTGAACTCTTTGAACGAAATTACTTAGGCCATTACTACAAAAAACTGGATTCTAACGTTTCTAAAATGGCTCAAGAGCTTGGAATGGACCGCTCCTACCTTCACAACAAATTAAAAAACTTTGGGATTCACCAAGCAAAAGCAAAATGACCAGAGCTTGTTTCCAAACCCTGGTCATCTTAAAGAACTTGTATTGCTAATGAGCCTAGAATGTAGGGTTCACTTTGCTCAGGCTTTGATCCAATTTTTTATTGAGATCTGATCTAAAGTCAGCTGCATTGAGAATCGCACCTGGATCAAGACTCACGGATACCGATAAGTCGTGGCGGGTAGACCCGATTGAATCGATGCCCATTTTTTGGAAGGGAATCAGTGCTTTGATTGAAGTCCCTTGAGCCACCAGTCCGAGATCAGAAGACTTGAGTGATCCATCGTACAGAGTCGTGCTCACCCAGAACTTCGGATTTCTCACCAATTTGATCGCAATTTTTAGGTTTTGCATGATCTCTGAAGCATTGCTGAGGTTAAAACGAAGTGCTGATTGTCCTAACTCGAGACCTGAGATTGACGCAGACTCAATCATTTTCACCTTTTCAGCCGACATGCCTAGGTCAATGGTGATTCTATCTTTAATGTTTTGAACATCGCCAGCATCTACATCTGAAACCTTTTCAATTTTGTAATTCAAGACCGCGCGCTTAAATGAACTCACAAGCTGAGCGGAAATAGAATCCTCAGATATATTTACTCCTACTGCTAGAGAATCTGTATCGAGCGCTGCCGCATTGTTGATGGCCACCTCAATCTGGTGATTGAATGTTTTTACGAGGCGCTGACCCACAACGACTGTTCTGTATTTTGTGCATGAATAATACTCAGTTCGATAAACCGCATAGTCGTGACAAACATTGCGAGGTACTGAAGTACAAGTCTGCGCAGTTTCGTGACAAACATTGCGAGGAACTGAAGTGCACCCTTGGCTGTTACAAACCGAATCACTTTGAGTTTCACATACCTCTCCCCCTCCGTCACAAACACTATCCATTTCTGTGGTACAGCTGGTTGCCGTGTGGTCAAAGACCTCCTGAGAACAAGTCGCTTGATAAGGCTCTTGTCCATAAATGGGTTCAAACTTTTGATCTACAAGCTGTAGAAGTTGAACGGGTTGTTGGGAATTCAGATTCGCTTGTCCTGAGTTGGATGCGAGAGCGGATGATTGAATAGCGAGAATAATGAGAAGTGTGGTTGTAAGTGTTTTCATTTTCGGTCCCCTTGTCTACTTTATCGAAAAGCAATCGGCATGCCAGATTGATAATTTATTAAACCATTGTAATTAATAAGATATTCAGAACCGCAAACCAAAAGGGGGACGCAGTGACACCAGTGCCACCCTCAGAAGAGGTCCCCTTTTGGCCTCAAAGCGAAATCAATGTTCATTAAAATTCAAACTTGCGTTTGTGAAAAAGTTTGTCTATACCGAATGAACACTTTATTTATTGGTGTCGTCGGGGGTGTAGCTCAGTTGGTAG
>CAIOKW010000013.1 GCA_903858975.1 Oligoflexia bacterium
GCTTTCCTTTATTCCTGGCGAGGAAAAAGGGATCCACGATCGTCTGATTCAAATTCAAAACGAGCTCTTTCAAGTCGGTTCTGAATTAGCGACTCAATATGGTGCCAAGAACTCCTGCCCTTTCGTGGAAGAAAAAGAAATCTTAAGGCTTGAGCAAGAGATTGATGAGATGGAAAAGGGGCTTCCGCCTCTTCAAAATTTTATTTTACCGAGCGGCGGAAGTGCGGGATCGGCCCTTCATTTGGCTAGAACGATTGTTCGAAGGGGTGAGCGTGAGTGTGTAGATCTTTCCCACAATGAGCCTATTCGGGATGAAGTGATTCGTTATCTGAATCGTCTGAGTGATTATCTTTTTGTGATGGCAAGATTTGTAAATCAGCTGATGAAACAGCCTGAAACCAAGTGGATTTCACCGAAGCCTTGACCGCAAGGGATCTAAAGCTTCTTCGCTTCGGCGGCGAGTTTCGCGCGTAGCTTCGCTTCTTTTTTGAGTTGTTTTGCGAGCTTCCGCTGAAGTCTTCTTTCTTTTCGGATGGCAGTGGCAATTTTTAGTCCTTTAAAAAAGTCGACAATGTAGTCCTGTGCGCTCCAGAGGGATAAAGCGAGTGAGAAGTAGGTCATCCACATTCCAATTTGAAAAAATGGGATCCCCAGTCCTGCCTTAATCATGAGGCAAGGAATCGCGATCATTTGAATCGCAGTTTTCCACTTTCCGCCTTGGGACGCAGCAACAATAACACCCTCTGCACTCGCTAAGGCCCGGAGTCCGGTAATGGTTAACTCACGGCAGACCAGCAGCATCACGACAATAGGGCTCATTCGGTTCAGGTGCTGAAGCATGATCAAAGAGCAAATGACGAGGAACTTGTCAGCCAGGGGATCCATCAGCTTCCCATAGACCGTTTCAATCTTATATTTACGCGCCAGGTAGCCATCGAAATAGTCGGTCACGCTTGCCAGACCGAAGAAAATGGCAGCCCCTAAATCCCAGCTGGGGGTACCTTGATACAGGCAGAACACCACGGCCGGTACAAAAACCACCCGAAGCAAGGTGAGGTAGTTTGGAGTCGTGTGGAAAGTCATCTGATCAAAGGGTTCAGGCTGATTTTGCATCGGTTCAAAGTCTGCAATGCGGGGGAATCTTTGTAAAACCCATAATTGCTTTCCACGGAATTTTGAGGGTAAGCTTTTGTTAAATATGAGTCACGAAAAACGGAAGCTTCCCCGGTTTCATATCACGCCTTGTCAGTTTCACGATGCTGAAAAGAATAAGAACTTCTCGGTTCAAGACATCTCTCAGGGGGGCTTGGCCCTTCGCCTGTTTGAT
Source organism: Oligoflexia bacterium (assembly GCA_903858975.1). Classification (GTDB taxonomy): domain Bacteria; phylum Bdellovibrionota; class UBA1018; order UBA1018; family CAIMNF01; genus CAIMNF01. The sequence goes on from CAIOKW010000013.1 coordinate 1,328, forward strand.
CGTGGAGATCTTGAGCACTTTCCCGTTTCTTCAGAGCACAGGGGGATGGTGAAGGTCGAAGGGCGAAAAATTGAATGCCGCTTTCATGTGAGATTTATTCGCGGGACCTTGATCGGTGCAGAATGGGTTCAGCCCAGCGCTGAGTTACTTGCACACCTCGAAGAAATCTCCCATCCGGAACGCCTGGGGGTAAATCTTAGGAAATTTGATCTTCCTGAGTTTGCGAGTACGGATTGGTTTCACAATCCAGTAGGCGTAGATTTGCTCATTTATTCAGCCCCTGAAAACCGCTCAGTCAGTCGTTGGACGCTTTATATTCATCATAATTTTGTGCAATGGGAAAACGATGGCGGAATTCAAACCGGTCAGGCCCTTGCTGAAGACGAAGAAGGTTACGCGCACGGGATTGTTCGCCTAGAAACCCGTTTAATTGAATATGATGCCCATCCTGATCAGACTCTTTTGAACGTAGCCAAAGAATTAGTGGGACATGCGCCCATTCACAATCAAGAAGTGAAACAACTGGTATTGTCCCACATCAATGGAGTGGCTTAGAAAATGAATCGTAACTTTGCATTAGAGTTTGTCCGTGTGACCGAAGCTGCAGCTTTATCCAGTGCCCGTTTGATGGGGCGAGGAGATGAAAAGCTTGCAGATCAAGCGGCTGTTGATGCCATGAGAAATGCGCTCAATTCAATTGAGTTTGATGGACGCGTGGTGATTGGTGAAGGGGAGCGCGATGAGGCGCCGATGCTCTACATTGGTGAAAAGGTCGGTAAAGGCGGGTCTTCTCGTTTAGATTTGGCTCTCGATCCGCTAGAAGGCACTACAATTTGTGCTAAAGGTTTGAATAATTCGATTTCGGTCATTGCGATTGCAGAAGATGGAAATTTTCTTCATGCACCTGATTGCTACATGGAAAAAATCGCCGTCGGTCCCGAAGCCAAAGGTGCTGTGGACCTGACCCGAAGCCCAACGGAAAACTTGCGAGAGATTGCAAAGGCAAAGAAGTGTTCCGTTTCTGATCTCACTGCAATTATCTTGGATCGCCCTCGTCACGAGGAACTGATTAAAGAAGTGAGAATGTCAGGTGCCCGCATTTGGCTCATTGGAGATGGAGATGTCTCCGCAGCGATTGCGACGACAGAGCCTACAAGCGGGGTCGATGTGCTTTTCGGAACGGGTGGGGCTCCAGAAGGCGTCATCGCCGCTGCAGCCCTGCGCTGTCGGGGTGGAGATTTTATCGGCCGTTTGGTGTTTAAAGACGATGCAGAACGCGCTCGCGCCAATCGAATGGGAATTCAAGATTTGAAGAAAATTTATGGGATTCATGATCTCGCGAAAGGAAACGTGATGTTCTCCGCAACCGGGGTCACTCAAGGAACCTTTTTAAATGGGATTCGCTTTTTCCCAGGAGGCGCAGAGTCGCACTCGGTAGTGATGCGCTCCGAAACTGGAACTATTCGGTATATCCATACTCATCATCAATTCAATAAGTAAGCGGTCCCTTAAAAATCACGGAGGAACAAAACATGGCTCAAGCTGAACAAGAACTTTGAAGGACACCATATTCCCTTTAAGGCCATACA
>CAIOKW010000014.1 GCA_903858975.1 Oligoflexia bacterium
TGGGCATACTGTCGATTGAGGAGTGTGGTCGTGCTAAAAAATGGGACTCCAAGTCTTAACCAGTAGACCTGTAAAATCAAAAACAAACCAAAATAGAGTACCCCCAAACCCACGGGCGCTCGGCCCGAGTGAAGGGCGCCCTCGAGGGGGATCACACTCCCCAAAATAATCAAGAACGCCATCAAAATAAGACCCAATTGGCTTCCCGAGTACTTTGGAATCAACACCATCCAATCGCTCATGAAAATAGACCCGAGCAAGTGGGTTGCCAGAACATAAAACAGGGAGAGGACCACCGCCCAAACCCCAAACATCAGCGTTCTTTGTCGGATGAGTCGCACCCAGTTTTGACTCTTTTTAGATTCAATTAAAATGAGGCTGGTGGAACAGAAGTACATCCCAAGAGCCGCACCCAGAAAGAGGACTAGATTATTTGCCTGAAACAAAATCGAAATAAAGAGAGCATTAAACACAAGAAAGAGACTTGTATTTTGCTGATCACGAACGCTCAATTCCCGGTGGAAATAAAACAAGAGCCCAAAAATTGCTAGGGACCCAAGTGAAAGCAAGCGTCCAAAATAAGACAAGGAATCTGAATAGAGAACCTGAAGTGGGGATTCAAAAAATGCAAGATCCGTTCTAAACGTGAAATAAACGAGTATCGCAGCAATCGCGGGGGAAAGAATCAGTGCCAAGGCCTTCAGGCTCAGCACTCGAAAATTGACAACGACGAGAGATACAAACAAACACCCGATCAAACTAATTTCGGGCAGCCAATTTAATAGAGTCACTTGATACCGCCCATCCAATAAAATCCAATTCCTGAACAAATCTGGACTGCCACCACCAACCAGAAACGAACCTTAAGTCGAAGGGTCGCAACTGAAGGCTGGTAACTTTGATACGCAATCAATGTAATGGCTTGTAAGAAATAGCCGGCTAAGAGCACAGAGAGCCAAACGAGATTCAAGGAGATCGCCATTTTAGCCGCGAAAAAAATGGCCGTAAAACCAACTAAGCCCGGTAACCCCAAACAAGCTACTTTTGAGAACGCATGATAGCGGGGACCCATTTGAGCTGCAAGTCCCATCAGGGACAGTGAGCTGACGATCGATACTGAAATTGCGGCAAAGGTCACTTTACCGAGCGCCTCGTTATCAATCATCAAAATAAAGAGCGCAAGTCCAACCCCCGCCAAGGAAAGATAGATGATCGAGGACTTCATGCGCTGGCGCAAAAAAGCCATCAAGCTTGAATAAATGTAAGTAAAAATTCCGAGCACCGATAGCGCAACGTCCCAGAGCTGCGCGTTTTCTATTTTCATTTCAGGTCTAATCTTTAAAAGAATCTCAATTCCCACCAGAGATGGAATCACCGCTGCCCCCATAAATGAGGACAGTGTCAAACGCTCATAATAGCGGTTGAAAAAAAGAACGTGTGGGCCTGTCGGCAATGAAATCAATACTCCCAAGAACATGAGCACGCGAGAAGCTGGCTCATCTCCCATCGCCGCCCCCAGAATGGCGCAAAAGATTCCTAGAAAGCTAATAAAGAATTTTTTTTGCACCAAAGGATTACTTGCACGTCTCGCGCCCAAAGTAGACTGAATGAATGCAACCATGTTTAGAGTTAAAAGCAACAATAGACTCATTGGAATCGACTTTGAAAAGAACACAAGTGCTGCAATCAACACCGACAACCAAGATTGAGGCGCTAGGCTCAAGGCCCATGAGGCAGCAACACAAGTACCCAATAAGTTGAGCTCCATCATGATAGAAAGCCTCCACGTCCGATGAGAATAAAAATACCAACACAAATCATGGTGCCTAAAACCACGTAGAACATTCGGTCAAAACCTGACTCGAGTGAGACCGAAGATGTCGCAGGCTCTCGCCCCTCCCAAACATCTCGATCTGATATCATCCGTCCACCCACCGTAAGTGCCTTCAACATATTGACTCTAAACGCTCGATAGGTTTTCAAAAATCCTTCATTACGCCACTTCACCCATGCAAAGAGAGCCGCCACAATAAACACAAAAGAAGATGCCAGGATTACCAGCGAAGATTCTTCTGCCCACTTCTGAATATCCACATGGAATCCAAAAAGGATCGCGAGCGTACAGACTGCCTCTAGGAAGGGCAGAATTTTTTGTTCGTGTTTGGCCTTAGACCATCTCAAGAGCTCTGCTGAAAACCAATATACTCCAGCCCCTATGAGTGGAATCTCAAGTTGTTCTGGCTGAGGAAAATACTGTCTAAACAATACCAGTGCAGGAATGGTTCCCAGCATCCCGCCACCAAAACTCATCGAAATGAGGATCACTCCCAATAGACCACTAAACTCCCTAAATGGCTCGGGTGAAATCGCTCCCATCATAATCAAAAAGAATCCAATAAAGTCCTTTAGTTGAATCCAAGCGGAAGCCTTCGAATCAATTCGGTGCCAGAGCACCAGACCCGAAAATAAAATTGCTACGAGCGGCCCATGTAGCAATGAACCCAAAAGAACCATGACAAATGGAAGAACCCTGCGCTCCCGAATGAGCCCAATGGCACTAAAAATAAAAAACAAGATTGTCGTCTGATCTAGGCGACTCAACTCAAGATTCATCATGATCGATTTGAACCTCCCCACGGGAAATGGCAAGTTGCGCCACTGCTAGAATTGCGAACAAAAAGACAGCCGTTGAGATGACGCTTTCTTCAGAAAAGCGGGCACCCACAATTCCAAGAATCGAGAGCGACACTCGCAATACGGCACCCGCGAAGTCAAGGGCATCGCCCGCAATGAATAAGGTATAGAGTGAAAAAGTAAGGAGAAGCACGCCTAGAATAATCATCGCTTCCTCTTTTCTACCGCAACCCCAACCATCATCGCAGCAGAGAAAAGAGACACCACGACCACCAGGGGGAGTAGGGAATCAAAAACAAATGGCTTGTCACTCCCCGTGGCCGGAGTTCCAGCATCCATTAAAAGAGGAGTCAGAGACACGCCCAATAACACCGCAAGGACTGCCGCCTTTATTTTCTTTCCTGTCGTGATGGTTTGATCTGAACTACCCAGCAAAAACCTCACGCGAGAATTCTGAAACTGAATCAAAAGGCTCAACACCAATACTAAGACCCCTAAAAAGGGAACCTTCAAACAGAGAAATGCCGAGACCACTAAAAGGAAAACACCATCAAAAATTCGCAACTTAAAGGTCCCCTCTACCAAAACTCATTTTAAGATCCTTCACTTCAAACACCGCAGCCTGAACTTCCTTGGTTTGAATGAGAGAATTAGGTTCACAGACCTCAACGCAAAGACCACAAAAAATACATTTCGAAAAGTCGATGTCGAATCGAGAAACCCAAGGGCGATTGTTTCGCGCATTTACTTTTGCATCTACCTCGATGCATGCCGAGGGACACACCTTTACGCAATCTCCACAGCCGGTGCATTTTTCAATTTCATTAAACAGGAGTCCGCGCGCTCGAGCAGGGAAGTCGTCTTTACCTCGAGAAGATACCGGATCCGGATAGAACTCGGTGTCGATCTTTCGAGTTTCATTTTTATTGGTGAAATGACCTAAGATTTTCTTAAACACGCGCCCCTCCTGGCTCAAAGAGTGCGAAACCTAACATCGCAATCAACCAAAGTACTCCCGTAATCGGGAAGAGATACAGAATGCTGATTCGAAGGAGGTCTTTTTGGTGGAATCGTGGGAAGTAAATTCCACAGATGCGAAACCCTAGATAGAGAATCGTTGCCTTTAAGTGAAAATCAAAAAAGTATTCTCCGCCGCCCAAGAAGAGTTTCGCCGTTAGCATGGACCAAACGTAGAACCGCGCAGATTGGAGCCAGCCTTTTTTGTCGAGCATGCCTTGAAAGGGGTGCTCTCCAAAGAGGATCATCCCAGAAAGCTGAAAGGGAATAACGAACAATAACTGACCAAAATTCCAACTCACACTACTCATGTTCGTTGTTTTAGAAATCGTAAAACATCCAAACAGACAAAGAATAGCAATAGCACTTGAAACCGCAAAACGAACCTGCTGCCCATCGGATTCAATTCGCTTCGTAACCTGGTTCTTTCCATGCGCCAAGGCAATGAGCAAATAACCGCTGACCGCGAGGTAAATAAAAATCAAGTAATCAAAATTGAGTGCGATTAAGCCAACAATTGACAACTGGAATGCATAAAGGATCCAAGTCGTTTTAGACTCGATGTTTTTAATTTCAAGTCTTGCATCCACCCAGGTTTGCCAAATGAAATTACGAAACGCGATTTGCTTTCCGACTCGAGACTCATGGCGAGCCACCATTCTTTCGCTCATGGCGTACATCAGAAAAGAAAGTGGAAAAATTGAGATGATGGCTAAAATGGCTGAAATCATCGATCAAGCTCCGGGATAGACAGCGACAGACTCTCGAGAATGATGGACACATCCTCGAGTGATTCTCCCTCGAGCGCCGGCGCGATTGCATTTTGAATAAGTTCGGACGGGGAGTGAGTCACCAGTGACTTCACCTTTAAATCTTGATCAAGCGATAGCTTCATTTTCCAAACTCCTCGCGCAGTTTCAAGCTCTAGGTTCGCGTCTCCGCCACGCCCCTGGCCCAGCGCCTGAAGATGCACGCTGGATTTTCTTTCTACCAAATGAGCCTCGATGGACTGGCTCATTTTCAAACAATGCTTCAGAGAATAAACCAATCTCGACTCAACATGGCTTACCCGTCCGTATCGAGTGGTTTCAATCGAAGCCTCGCTGACAAAGCCGCAATCTCCAAGATCCACAATTTGCCCAAGCGTTCTCATTCGATTTTGAAAGGTATGCGTCCAACAAAAAAGGGCTTCAAGCCTAGCGTAGTCATTTTGGAAAGTCTTCACCCAGGTTTCAAGACGCTCTTGAAATCCTTCCGTCAGATCGTAACGTGCGCCCCCTGGAACCAGATAATAGTAACCGTATCGGGAGCCCGTGAGGAGCTCAAGTAGATCAAGGAGAGACTCTCGATGCTTTAAAACAGCATGAAATAGAATTTGAATTCCCATTCGATGCGCCATTTTCGCCAAGTATTTCAGCTGAAAATTAATCTCACTCAGATCACTCGTAATGTCTCGAATCCACTCGATTCGATCGCTGACTTCCGTTTTTGTAATTTCTTCAACCGCCTCACTGAAGAGCCGATCAAGCAGCAGAGCACTTTCTGGCTCTAGGCGGCTCACTCTCAATTGAGCATCACGTATGGGTAAACCCTCTACGGTTTTCTCGATCAGGCGGCTAGCGAAACCAAACTGGGTTTCGACTTTTACAATACGATCCCCGCTCATTCCTAAGCGAAGCTTCATGGGTCCAGGGAGCCATTCGTGAATAGGTCCAAGCTCAAGTGTTTCTTGAATCATTTTTGAACCTCACGCAAAGACAAAATTCCATTCATAATCGCTTCGGGGCGGGGCGGACATCCGGTGACATAAATATCTACCGGAATTTTCTCGCTCGAATTCAAGGGGAACAAGCCCCCTCCACATGCGCAGGTTCCTACAGCGATGACGTATTTAGGAGCTCGCATCTTTGCATAGAAGCTTTCCACTTCGGTCTGTAGGCTCGCGTTAAGGGTTCCCTGGATCACTAACAAATTGGCATCCTCTACCTGCTCGGCACGGATGCAACCCAGTCGCTCTAAATCGTAACGACTCGATTCCGTCTGAATCCAATCGTCTCCACAGCAAGAGAGTCCAACACGAACGTATTTAAGGGTGGGTTTAAAGGTCTTCATCGGAGTCTTTCTTCAAGTAGTTCTGCGTTGCCAAGAAGAATGACAAAAAGACTATCATCATGACCAAAATCGCGATTAAATAGGGGATGATCCGAATCTCACTGGAGATGAAAACCGGAAGGGCCATAAGCAGCGGAATCCACAAGTAAAGAATCACTTGGGTTATCTGCGTGGTCTTGATCTCAAAGGGCAAAATTCTTTTCGGATCCATTTGTAATGAAAAGGCTACTTGAAAGTGAAAGGGTGAGTCAATGCCTGCCGATTCGCGTGAGATAAAATTATCTTCATCCCTAGCCCAAGCCTTCTCCACCTATCGATCTGCCACACAGCAAAAAAGATCAATTCAGGTGATGCTTCTCCCTCGTACTGAGCAAATCGAGGAGCTTCAACTCTTGCTTCAGAGCTTTATTGATGCGGAACGAAATGAAGTGGCGCGCCCCATTGAGGTGTGCCTTTGGCCTGCCTGGGAACATTCGCCCTTTTCACCCGTGTCCTCGTCCATCACCCAAAAGACAGATCGACTTCGAACCTTATCGCTCCTCAGCAATCCTTCACCCTCCTTGATTATTCTTGCCTCTTTAGAGTCCTGGATCCAACCCACCCTTCCAAAATCAGCGTTTGATCAAGCCCAATTTGAAATTGAGCTCAATGACGATGCGGGCCTAAGGGATGTGCTTCGCCAAAGACTCAGGAACCTGGGTTATGTTCCCAGTGAACTCGTTCAAGAGCCGGGGCAGTTTGCATTTCGGGGTGAGATCTTGGATGTCTTTATTCCCACTCATCCCATGCCGGCTCGAATTGAGTTTTTTGATACCATTCCTGAAACCATTCGATTCTTTCATCCTGAGACTCAGCGCACACAAAAAACGGAAAAACCGCTCCAATCCATCCTCATCTCGCCAGCAGAAGAGGTCTTGTTTCCCTGGAACGAGCAGGGAAAAATCTTGGAGCGCATTAAGGAATATTGCGATCTAAATCAAATATCCAGGAAAGTTCGGGACCCGATATTTGAAAACGTTCGGAATGGCTTTCTTCCAGATCATTTTAGGACCTGGTTTCCATTCGTTTATGAAAACTTAGGTCATTTAAAGGACTACTTACCTGAAGATGCGGTATTAAGTGTTCTTGAGCCAGAACAGATTCAATTAGAACTGACTCGAACCACTGAATTTTTAAAAAAAGAAGAAACCAAATACTCACAACCTTATTGGATCACACCTTCATTTGATCGCCTCTATCCAGCCCTGAGCGCACTGATCGATCAAACCCTGAACCAGGCTCAGAGAATCGTCCGGGCTGCGCCTGAAGACTTAAAAGCAAAGGGACCTATTCCTTTTGACCCACTCCCTTCGGCAAGGGTGACTGAAAATGAAATTGAAGAGTGGCTAGAGGATGGTTTTAAAGTTTGGGTGGGAACTCGGGGGCTCACCCATCAAGAACGTCTTCGCTTTTCATTAAAAAAAGTCCAGAAGAACATTGGATTTAAGCTCTTAGGTTTTGATTCAGGGGAATCGTTTCAGTTTCTGACCGAGAAGCAAATCATTCTTTCAGAGACCGCAATCTTTGGTCAGGCACACCAACACTCCAAGCGCCCCAGTCAACCCAGGCATCCCAAATTTGAACAAACCGAGGGTCTCGACTTTCAACACCATCAAGATCTGGCGGTGGGTGATTTTGTGGTCCACTCCCTTCATGGGGTTGGAAAGTATGTGGGCCTCCAGGAATTAAAATCCGGAAACAAACACCTCGGGGAATATCTTTTGATTGAGTATTCAGGAGGAGATAAGCTCTACCTTCCCGTCTATCGACTGAACACGATTCAGCGTTACGTTGCCTCTGGAGGAAGCGCTTCACTTGATAAGCTTGGGACGGGTCAATTTGAGAAAGCGAAGCAAAAAGCGCGCGAATCAGCTCGAAAACTCGCAATTAACTTGGTCGAGATTTACGCCAAACGCGCCCTATTAAAGGGGCCTCGTTTTGATCCGCCTGGCGACGAATACTATGAGTTTTGTGATCAATTTGAATTCACAGAAACCGAGGGTCAACTGAAGGCCATTCAAGATGTCCTGCAAGACCTAGAGGCCGGAAAACTACTCGATCGCTTGGTGTGCGGAGACGTCGGCTTTGGTAAAACTGAAGTCGCCATTCGAGCCGCCTTTCAGGCTGTTCAAAGTGGCCATCAGGTGGCACTCTTGGTGCCCACCACGCTCCTTGCGTTTCAGCACGAGCAATCATTTAAAAATCGAATGAAAGATTTCCCAATTCGAATTGAGTCGATTTCTCGATTTAAGACGAAAAAAATTCAGAATGAAACACTGAAGGAACTGAAAGAGGGAAAGATCGATATTTTGATTGGCACCCACCGCATACTTTCGAAAGACGTTGAGTGGAATCGCCTGGGTCTACTCATGATTGATGAAGAACATCGTTTTGGGGTTGAGCACAAAGAAAAAATTAAAGCCATTCAAGCAAATACCCACACTCTCACACTGACGGCGACACCGATTCCACGGACCCTCAACATGGCGATCAGTGGCCTTAAAGACATCAGCGTGATTAAGACACCTCCGACCAATCGACAGCCAATTAAAACCTACGTTTCAAGCTACTCCGAAGAACTCATCAAGGGCGCACTCGAGACCGAGCTTGCTCGTGGGGGGCAGATTTTCTACCTCTACAATCGTGTTCAAAGCATTCAGCACCAAGCCGACGAGATTCAAAAACTCGTTCCTCACGCAAAAGTGATTGTGGCTCACGGTCAAATGTCCGAAGCCGAAATTGAGTCCAAAATGCTTGAGTTTTATCAAGGCCAGGCTCAAATTTTGGTCTGTACCACAATTATTGAATCCGGCATTGATGTCCCGAATGCTGGCACAATTCTCATTCATCGCGCCGACCAACTTGGACTCGCTCAGCTCTATCAAATTCGGGGTCGGGTGGGCCGAAGCCATCGTAAAGCGTTTGCCTATTTACTTGTGAATGATGAATCCACGCTCACTAATGACGCCAAGATGCGACTCGACGTCCTTCAGCGCTTTGTGGAACTCGGAAGTGGATTTCAAATCGCATCTTACGATTTAGAGATTCGTGGCGGTGGAAACTTCTTGGGTGGTGAACAGTCAGGACATGTGACTTCCGTAGGACTTGATCTCTTTACCGAGCTTCTGGAAGAGGCCATTCAAGAGCTCAAAGGACAAAAAATCGATGTGGAGGAACGTCATTTTGAGCCCGAAATTCAGGTGCCTGCCGTTTGTGAGATCAGTAGTACGCTCGTGCCGGATGCTAAGCTTCGTCTGTCTCTCTATCGGAAAATTTCAAACGCCAGAACGCCCGAGATGGTGGATGCACTGTTTGAAGAGTTTCGAGATCGTTTCGGTGAGGTACCAATGGAGACCGAGAATTTATTTTGGCTCATCCGCCTAAAGAACTTACTGAAAAGAGCCGGCATTGAGCAACTCTCCGTAACTGGAGAGAGAACCTCGATGACCGTCAGAAAAACGTCGCAAGTCGATGCAGATGAGGTCATGAAGATCTATGCGGGCCCGAAAACGATTCGCGACCCGCGGGTACAACTGACTCCAGACTCCAAGATCCTCCTCACACTTCCATTTTTCAGCCTTCAGAGTCATCTTTTTGAGCTAGAGGCTTTTCTTAAGAAAATCGCGCCCAAAGCATTTGAAAATGCAAAAACCCACTGATAAACTAAATTTATGAAAAAAATATTTTTGCCTCAGGTTTTAGCCGGAGTTTTGATTTCAACCCAAATGACTTTTGCGAGCACGGAAGCGGCTCGTGTTAACGATCGTGTCATTACCCTGGAAGACGTGAACTCCAAGCTCGCCGAGGTCGCTCGCGCCAATCCTCTCAATGCGCCAACTAGAAAACAAATTCTCGATGACCTCATTAAGCGGGAAGCGGCGATTCAAGAAGCTAAAAAATTGCGTCTCGACCAAGATCCGGTGGTCACTGAACGCATCAACAACGTCTTATTCTTCGCACTTTTGGAAAAGAAACTGGGCGCTGATTTTGAACGCATGACGCTTTCCGAGGCGGAAGCAAAGAACTGGTATGAGAAAAATCCAGAAATTCGTACAAGCCATATCTTTGTAGCGCTCCCCCCAGATGCAACTGCGGATGACGAAGCAAAAGCATCAAAGAAACTGGCAAATGCACTTTCAGAAATTAAGTCAGGCAAAGTTTCCTTTGCTGAAGCAGCTCAAAAGTATTCTGAAGACCCAAGCTCTGCCATGGGCGGAGATCTCGACTACCGAATGAAAGATCGCTTGGACCCGAGCTTTTATAAAGCTGCAATTAAGCTCGGCAAGGTGGGTGATATCACTAACCCGATTCGCACTCCATTTGGGATGCATTTGGTACGATTAACCGGTAAACACCCCTGGGTAGAAGTAGATCGCACCCGAGTGAAGCGACTCATCATTGAAGAACGCAGACAAGAGCTCGTTGGGCGATTCTTGAACGATTTGCGTCAAAAGACTAAAGTTTCAATCAGCGACAAGTCCCTTAAAGACTAAGCTTTTCTGCTCCTTTAACATTGGAATTACTAGCGTTTTATGAGAAATCTTGGAGGTGATGAACTTTCAAGATTTTTCTTTTTTAGGGCTCGCTCTTTCCTTAATGCTGAATCCAGCACACGCTGAAATCGTGGATCGCGTTGAGGCAATTATCAACAAAAAGGCCATCTACAAATCGGATGTGGATTTATACAAGTCAACAATCTCACTTCGCGCAAAGGTAGATCCCCTTTTTGCCAGTGAGCCGCTCTCAAAGAAAATGAAACCTGCGGACTCTGAGGTCATTGATTTCTTAATTAATGAAAATCTGATTCTTGAAAAGTTTCCCGTGGCTGATTCCGAGGTAGAACAAGAGATCAATGGAATCCAAGGTAACCTCAAGATTGATCGGGACTCCTTAAAGGCCGCTATTCGGCGCGAAGGGTTTAAGTTTGATGACTACTTTAAACTCATGCGCGCCTCTATTTCAAAGAGACAGCTGATTGATCGCGAAATTAGAAATAAGGCCGCTGTATCTGATGACGACATTCGCGCTGATTTTAACCGCGCGCACGCAGGCTCAAAATCATTCAGGGGCTCGTTTCATCTTTTTCTCATTAAGATCACAAAAAAGAATTTTAAAACATCTCAGCTCGCAAAAGAACAGGCGCAAGCGGCGCTTGATTCCATCAAAAAAGCCGAGGCTTTTGAAGAGGTCGCAAAGCGCTTCAGCGATGATGAGTCTCAAGCGGCGGGTGGCGATTTGGGATACCTTTCTTACAGCGACATGTCGCCTATGCTTCAAAAGGAAGTTCAAAAGATTGGACCCGAAAAGGTGGGCGGTCTGATCGAGGACAAACTTAATTACATGATTGTTAAGACAGGAGAGATCAAGGCCGAGAGTGATGCTGGGCTTGAGAAAGAACGTGAGTCGATTCGAGGCCGCTTAATGGAAACCGAATTTCGCCACCAAGTTCAACTTTGGCTTGAGCGTGAACGCTCCAAAAACTTCGTAAAAATTAATACAAAATCATGAAACCCTTTGATCTTGTCATCACTCCCGGCGATCCCGATGGAATTGGTCCAGAAGTGACCGCAAAAGCGATCTTATCGCTTGCGCCGAAACTAAAGCATCACTCGCTCGTTATTGTTGGTTCCTCGAAACCTTTTAAAGGCTCCTTTTCAAAACTTCAGCGGCTCGGGGTTGAGTTCTTTGAACCGCCCACACGATCAAGCCCCGGCTATCAATCGGGCTGGGCCATTGAAACGGCCACTCAGTTTGTAATGGCGGCACCCAAATCTCGCGCCCTCATCACGGGGCCCATTAGCAAGGAGCGTCTTCAAGCGGGTGGTTTTATATTTAAAGGCCACACGGATTTCCTAGCAAACCTCACTGATACAAAAAATGTAACGATGTTATTAGCGAATGAGCTTTTCAGGGTCGCGCTCGTTACAAACCACTGCGCACTGAAAGACGTATCAAAAAGGATTACCGAAAAAGCGATTGAGACCACCTTCAGCCACAGTTTTGATTATGCATCTCAGCTCTTAAATAAAAAGCGACCGAAGATCGCGATCCTGGGTCTGAACCCCCATTCCGGAGAAAACGGAATCCTAGGAGAAGAAGAGAAGAATGTCATTATCCCAACTATAGCAAAACTGAGGAAGAAATATAAATCAGCCATCATTACTGGTCCTCATCCTGCAGACTCATTTTTTGCAATGGAAGCTAGAGCTAAGCCCAAGGATCACCATGACGTGATTCTAGCGATGTACCACGACCAAGGACTGATCCCTGTAAAGCTATCTGATTTTAGTCACAGCCTAAATATGACCTTAGGCCTCCCCATCGTTCGAACATCGGTAGACCACGGAACCGCTTTTGATATTGCAAAGAAAAACAAGGCCGACCCGAGCAGCATGATTTATGCGATCACTCAGGCGATTCAATATTTAAACTCAAGGAGCAAAGCATGAACCCCACTATTTTTAGAGAGTATGACATCAGAGGAATTGCCGGGACCGATCTCACTAAAGACTTCGCCTATGATCTGGGTCGAACCTACGCCGAGTGGGCGCTTGAGAAGTCCAAAAAAGAGACTCTCCTGATTTCAGTTGGGCGTGATTGCCGCCTAACGAGTGATGAATATTCTGAGGCGCTTATCCGCGGGCTTCGCGAAGCTGGTTTGTCGGTAATTGACATTGGCGTGTGTCCGACACCGCTCACCTATTTTTCTATCCATCACTATAAGACCGATGGCGGAATCATGATCACGGGGTCTCATAACCCTGCTGAATATAATGGTTTTAAAATTGGCCTTGGAAAAGACACCCTTCATGGCGAGCAAATCCAAGAACTTAAGCATGTGATGATGAAGGGGAACTATAAAAATCGCCCCGTGGGATCACTCACTCAGGCGGAGATCATCCCGCATTATCTAAAATATGTGGCCGATCAGATGAAGCCCGCGAAAAAACTGAAAGTGGTGCTCGATGCAGGAAATGGAACCGCATCCAATGTTGCTCCACAACTTTTTCGAATGATGGGGGCTGAAGTCATTGAGCTCTATTGCGAGCTCGATGGCCGCTTTCCGAATCATCACCCGGACCCTACGGTTCCTAAAAACCTGAAGGCCTTGATTGCAGCCGTGAAAGAACATAAAGCCGATTTTGGTGTCGGATATGATGGAGATTCTGACCGGATCGGTGCAGTCGATGAGAATGGCAAGATCATTTACGGCGATGAACTCATGGTGATTTTTTCTCGAGAGGTTTTGAAGAGCTTCCCTGGGGCTACCATCATTTCTGAAGTGAAATCGAGCCAACGACTTTATCAAGATATCCAAAAGCATGGCGGCAACGGAATTATGTGGAAGACGGGCCACTCTCTGATCAAGTCGAAAATGAAGGAAACGAAAGCTCACCTTGCGGGCGAAATGTCAGGACATATTTTCTTCGCTGATCGCTGGTTTGGATTTGATGATGCGATTTATTCATCGGCTAGGCTCTATGAGATTGTAGCAAGAGAGGGAAAGCTCTCTTCCCTCACTGCTGATCTGCCCGCGGCGGTGAACACTCCTGAGATCCGTATCGACTGTGAGGAGGATAAGAAATTCACCCTCATTGAAGAGGCTGCTAAGCTCCTACAAGACCCATCCGCTAAGCTCACCAGCATCGATGGGCTTCGGGTCGATTATCCAGATCACTGGGGACTGATTCGCGCCTCCAACACCCAGCCAGTTGTCGTGATGCGTTTTGAAGCTCAGACCGAAGAAAAGCTAAAAGAGATTCAAACCAAGTTCGAAAATGCACTTGCGGCTGCCGCAAAGAAATGTGGTCATGGAGAATTCAAATACGGGCACTGAGATTTTGGTTAAGGGCGCTCGCGTCCATAATTTGAAAAATATCTCAGTCAAAATACCTCATCAAACTCTCACCGTGATTACCGGCCCCTCGGGCTCCGGGAAATCCTCTCTTGCGTTTGATACCATTCACGCCGAGGGGCAACGCCGCTACATTGAAACGTTTTCTACTTATGCTCGCCAGTTTCTAGAGCAAATCGAAAAGCCCGACGTAGACGAACTGAGTGGTCTCTCGCCCACAATTGCCATCTTACAGAAGACCACCTCTTATAATCCACGCTCAACCGTTGGAACCGTAACTGAGATCTACGATCACTTTCGACTCTTGTACTCAAGGGTTTCAAAAGCATTTTGCCCAGGGTGTGGAGACCCCATTGAGTCTCTCTCCACTCAGCAAATTGTTGATTCGATACTAGCGTCCCCCGAGGGTTCTCGACTATCCATTTTGTCTCCCATCGCACGCGAGAAAAAGGGTGAGTTCCAAAAGGAGCTGCTTTCACTTAGACAAAAAGGCTTCACCAAGGCGCGCGTCGATGGTGAGATGAAGGACCTATCTGAGCCAATCCGCCTTGAGAAAAACTTTAAACACACTATTGAAGTCGTCATTGATCGGGTGATCATCAAAAAGAAGGAAGAGTCGCTTCAGGCTCGTCTTTACGAAAGCATTGAGCTGGGTCTCAAACTTTCAAAAGGCCTCCTCACGGTGGTCGAGCATCAAACTTCTGGTAAAAATCCGGAGCGCACCCTTTCACAAAATTTCGCGTGCAGTAAATGCGATATTTATCTACCGACGCCTGAGCCCAGAGTTTTTTCATTCAATAGTCCACTCGGTGCCTGTAAGCGCTGTGATGGGCTCGGTTTTGAATCCTTTTCAGAAGCCTCGGATCAAGATGAGGATGGCGGTGGCTCCGAAGACCAGTCCTATGATTATAAAGAGCCCTGTAAAGAATGTAAGGGCGCTCGGATTTCAAGCGAATCCCGCTCCTTTAAAATTTCGAACCTCGATATTGCAGAAGTTTGCGCAAAACCCATCGATGAGCTCGATGCATTTTTAAGTTCCATTAAGTTAAGCGATCGCGAGATGAAAATTGCAGGCGGTCTTATTAGAGAGACCAAAGAGAGGGTCGGGTTTCTCAGTAAAGTGGGCGTGGGTTATCTATCCGTAGATCGACCTCTTTTTTCTCTCTCAGGAGGGGAATCTCAAAGGATTCGACTGGCCTCTCAGCTGGGTAGCTCACTCGTTGGAATTACCTATATCTTGGATGAGCCATCGATCGGACTTCATCCGAGGGACAATAAACTTCTCATTAACAGCCTGAAGCGCCTCCGGGATCTTGGAAATACTGTCATCGTTGTGGAGCATGATGAAGAGACGATGATGGAAAGTGATTTTTTAATCGATGTTGGCCCAGGCGCTGGCGTGCATGGTGGGAATATTATTGCTTCAGGCCTACCCTCAGAAATCTTAAAGCATCCGGAAAGTATTACCGGGAAATACCTGTCTCACCGATTAAAAGTTAATCCACCGAAGTTTAGACGCCCGGTTGATCCGAAAAAGATTCTGAAACTTGAAAAGGTGAACCTACACAATCTGAAAAATGTAGAGGCAGAATTCCCGCTTGGAATCTTCACCTGTGTCACGGGGGTTTCAGGCAGCGGCAAAAGCTCTCTGATCATGGATACGCTCTACCCCTTACTCCTAAACCACTTCTATGATTCCAATATTCCTGAGATGAGCGCCAAGATTACGAAGGGGATCAAAGAGGTAGATAAGGTCATCCAAATTGATCAAAGCCCCATTGGTCGTACGCCGCGATCCAATCCAGCAACCTATACCGGCATCTTCAGTTTCATTCGAAGTCTTTATGCTCAGTTGCCCGAATCTCAGCTACGTTCTTTTAAACCCGGTCGTTTCTCCTTTAACGTAAAGGGCGGAAGATGTGATGACTGTGAAGGGGACGGCCTCAAAAAAATCTCGATGAGCTTCATGGCTGATGCTTATATCACCTGTGACACTTGCAAAGGCGCACGCTACAAGGCGGATACCCTTCAAGTTCTCTTTAAGGGAAAGAATATCGCTGAGGTACTTGCGATGTCTGTGGATGAAGCGCTTCCATTTTTCATTAACATTCCTCCGATCAAAGAAAAACTTCAGGTGATGTCGGACGTGGGCCTGGGCTACATCAAGCTAGGACAAGCTGCGACGACGCTTTCGGGTGGAGAAGCTCAACGAATCAAACTTGCAAAAGAACTTTCACGCCGAGCTACCGGGAAAACCTTCTTCATTTTAGATGAGCCCTCGACAGGCCTCCATTTTGATGACATCAAAAAACTCCTGGGAATTCTTCACCGTCTGGTGGATCAAGGAAATACCGTACTCGTGATTGAGCACAATCTCGACATCATCTGTTCAGCTGACCACTTAATGGATTTAGGTCCAGAAGGCGGAAATGCGGGCGGAAAAATCATTGCAACCGGCACCCCTGAAGAGCTTTCGAAATCAAAGACGAGTAAGATTGCGCCATTCTTGAAGGCCAAATTAAAATAAAAAACCCCCGAACCTTTTCAGGTCCGGGGGCCTTTGAACTCTTCAGTTCACTTAAAACTACTTGATTTTAAGGAACGCGATTACGAATGCGTAAAGAACGAGAGACTCGATCAACGCAAGACCGATAATCATTGGAGTGAATACTTTGTCAGAAGCGGCTGGGTTACGTGAAATCCCTTCAAGCGCTGCTGCTGCAGTTTTACCTTGTCCCATAGCTCCGCCAAGAGCTGCAAGACCAAGACCCAGACCTGCGCCAAGACCTGCTAGGTCCATAGCTCCGGTGCTAGTTGCTGCTGCCGCTGCAGTGTGAGCTGCTTCTTGTGCGAATGCCGCGCCTGTCATGAACAAACCTGCTACTGTCATCATTACTGTTTTCATTTTCATTTTCTGTTTTCCTTTCATTGAGTTAATTACGACGAAACTTTTTCAAATCAGTGATCGTGACTTGCTGATAACGAGATATAGACCATAGTCATCAAACAAAATACGAACGCCTGAACTAGAGCAACAAAGAGCCCGATCCCGTAGAATATAGCAGGAACTCCATAGGGCACCAAGTTATTAAAAATTCCAAGAACCACGTGGTCTCCCATGATGTTTCCTCGAAGACGAAGTCCGAGAGAAATCGGGCGAAATACATGGGATGCGATCTCCACGATCAACATCAAGGGAGATAGCCACAAAATTGGGCCAGCAAAATGCTTCAAATATCCAATTCCGTTTTCACGGAGGCCAACGTAATTGTAATAAAGAAATACGAAAAGGCCGAGCGCGAAAGTCGTATTGAGATTATCCGTTGGAGGCAACAATCCTGGGATCATTCCAATTAAGTTAGACGCAAAAATAAAAATAAAGAGTGCCCCTACAATTGGGAAATACTTCTCTGCTCCGTGCTTGCCCATGACGTTCACAGCAAGCCCATAAAGTTTTTCGGCAAGGATTTCGAAAAAGTTTCTGAAGGTGAGCTTAGCATCCGGTACGAGGCCTTCATCTTCACGCTTTTTCGCTGCATTCAATTGAATGCGAGCAATGAGACCTGCAATGATCACCATCGCTACCACAGCAGTTGCCATGAAAACGTGCCCGTATTCATGAACTTCAAATCCTGGAATCAAGCTTAACCAATTAAAACCGTGTTCCACTATGCTTCACCCTTGTTGAGTTTCATTATATCTCCGAGAAATTACCGCAGAAACGAGCGGACCCACAGCCATGAATCCAATCCCGAGTAGCGCAGCAGCGTCTGGAGCATTTCTTAATCTTTTCAGCGTTATAGCCAAAAATCCGAGACAAACCAACTTAAAAGTGAGGAAAATCACCACCTGAAGGTTTCTGCCGCGCTGCTCAGGCGGGGTAAAGAAGAGTCGCCAAAAGAGAAACACCAAAAAAAGGAGGTCCAGCAGGGTTAGGAGGAAGACCTGACAGAAGGCGGATCGCCCTTCAGGCTGATTCCAATAAATCCCAGTACCCATGAGGAGCCACGTGAGACTTACGAGTAGAAGGATATTTAAGAATTTTTTACTTTGTTCCGGTTTCATGATTCTTCTGATTCTTTTGGATCAAATACACCCGATAAAATCCGATGAGAAGCCCAATAAAGGCTCCCAGGACGGTTGCAATGTTTTGAAAGGGACGGTTTCGAGTGAGCCAATGGAGCAAACCCCCAAGCGCACTCGGGGTTACGACCACCTCGGCAATGATCACAGTAAAAAGGGCGAGTTGGCGGTATCGGTTTTCTTCACTCATTTTCGCTTCTTCTTCATTCGTTCATTGAGGCGCACCATCCGCACCTGAATCACGTTTGGTGCTGGATAATCTGCTTTGATGGATTGAAAGAGATCGTATGCCTCTTCAAGCTGATCAAGTTCTTCCCGCGTGGCTGCCTCACCAAAGATGGCTTCGACATACATTCTATGATTTTTAACCTGACTCTTCTGTTTTAGATCCTGATAAATTTTCAGTGCCTTATTATAAGCCTGTTTATCATTTTCACCCATGGCGTAGCAGGCACCCGCAAGGTCAAACATAACCTTCATTGCGACTGGAGAATCCGGGTATTCAGTGAGAACGCTTTCATACCACTCGATTGATTTTTTAATACGATTCGTTTGAAAGTAGGAGCGGGCAATTCGATATTTAAAGTTCGCGATATCCTGCGGTTGAAATCGCTTCGAGGGAAGAAGTTTAGTATAAAACTCAATTGCCTTTTGAAACTGACCAAGTTTAGAGAAGTATAATTCCCCAATTTCCATTTGCGCTTGCGGCGCTAACTCTGAATTAGATGCGCGCTCAAGAAATAACTCAAAACCCTTCAGCGCATCTTCGGGAGCGTTTAAAAAAAGCGCCTTCGTCATTGAAGATCGCCAGAGTGCTTGAAGGCCAATTGCTGAATTCGGTGCCTCCTTCACAACGCGATCAAACTCCGAAACCGCGGCCGGATAGTTCTTCTCTGTCCATAGCTTCTCAGCGGTCAAATAGTGATTTGAAGTGGATGACTGAACCGTACATGCCGAAATGAGGAAAACGCACAGGGGAGTGAGAGTTTCACCCCCCTTGTAAAACCATTTCATTCTATTGCGTAACTTCCGTCGCAACACCATCATCAGGAATGTTTTCAACAGCGACCACTTTTTCTCCACTGTCTACCGTCATTAAGCGAACCCCTTGAGTGTTCCGGCTTTGTTCACTAATTTCACCGATTTTAATTCGAATCAACTTGCCTCGACTTGAGAAGAGCATGAGGTCATCGCTTGGCGTGACTTGACGAGCGGACATCAGTTGTCCGGTCTTGTCGGTTACTTTTAATGTGATGATTCCCTTACCTCCGCGGGTTTGAACGCGGTATTCACTGACTGGGGTCCGTTTTCCATATCCCAATTCAGAAACAACCAGAATTTCATTTGAAGATTCTGCTGGATGAATAAGTTCCATTCCCACCACTGAATCACCCTCATCTAGGGACATTCCGTATACTCCGTAAGCCGTACGGCCCATCGGGCGAACATCTTTTTCGGCAAAGCGTATACTCATTCCACTTGCTGAGGTCATGAAAATTTCATTACTTCCATCAGAAATGCGCGCACCAATTAAAGCGTCTCCTTCTTCGATCGAGATCGCATTAATACCGGTCGTGCGAACGTTTTTGTATTCAGAAAGCGCGGTTTTCTTCACGATTCCCGATTTCGTTGCCATCACGAGGAAGTTGTTCTCGTTATAGTCTTTCACCGGGAGAATCATCATTACCTTTTCATCCGCTTGAAGCGTAAGAAGGTTCACAATGGCTTTTCCTTTTGAAGTTCGGGTGGCTTCAGGAATCTTATAAACCTTCACTACGTGGAGGCGCCCTTTGTCTGTCAAACAAAACAATTGACTGAGAGTGGTGGTCTTAAAGATTTGATTCACAAAATCTTCATCATCGGTATTCATTCCGATGATTCCTTTTCCGCCTCGGCCCTGGGATTTAAATTGATTTGGATCCTGACGCTTGATGTAGCCAGTACGAGTAATCGTTAGAAGTGTCGGCTCATCAGTAATCAAGGATTCAATATCAATATCAGAACTTTCATCCAAAGTGATCTCGGTTCGGCGATCATCGGCATAGCGTTCACGAATCTCAGTCAATTCACCGCTAATGATTTCATATACGCGTGACTCTTTTGAAAGGATGTCTTTTAAGTCGCCAATGATTCGGAGGACTTCGTTGTACTCATCGATAATTTTGTCACGCTCAAGACCGGTCAAGCGCTGAAGTCGCATATCAAGAATGGCTTGGGCTTGAAGTTGTGAAAATGCAAATTTAGTCATGAGGCCCGTGAGGGCTTCAGGTGCGTTTGCGCTTGCACGAATGAGTGCGATCACTTCGTCTAGATGCTCAACTGCACGCTTTAAGCCTTCCAAGATATGAAGCCTTGCTTCCGCTTTTCTGAGATCAAACACAGTTCTTCGAATGACGACGTCTTTACGGTGCTCAATAAAGGCCTGAATCATGTCCTTCAGGTTGAACATCTTCGGTTGATGATGATCAATCGCAAGGAGTGCGATCCCGTAGCTATCTTGTAGTTGGGTCATTTTATAGAGTCGATTGAGGACTACGCTTGAGCTCTCGTTCTTCTTAATTTCGATTACAATGCGCATTCCGGTACGGTCTGATTCATCCCGAATATCAGAAATACCCTCAAGCTTGTCGTCGTTCACGAGATCTGCAATTTTCTCAATGAGCTTTGCTTTGTTCACCTGATAAGGAAGTTCAGTGACGATAATGCGTTCTCGATCGTTCTTATAAGTTTCGATCTCGCTTTTAGCGCGAATGGTAATGACGGCACGTCCTGTTTTATAAGCAAGCTTCAGCACGTTACCACCAAAGATCGTTCCACCGGTTGGAAAATCAGGGCCCTTCACAAACTCCATCAATCCATCTACGTCGAGGCTTGGATTATTGATCAGAGCAAGCGTTGCATCTACCACTTCACCTAAGTTGTGAGGAGGAATGTTCGTCGCCATCCCAACCGCAATCCCGGTTGAGCCATTAATGAGCAAATTAGGAATCTTTGTCGGAAACACCAATGGCTCTTGTAATGAACCATCGTAGTTCGGTCCAAAATCTACGGTTTCTTTTTCAAGATCCGCTAGGATTTCATCCGTGATTTTTTCCATCCGAATTTCGGTATATCGCATCGCCGCTGCTGAATCCCCATCGATCGATCCGAAGTTTCCTTGCCCATCAATCAGCGGATAACGGAGCGAGAAATCCTGTGCCATCCGAACGATGGTGTCATAAACTGCGCTGTCGCCGTGCGGGTGATACTTACCAATGACATCCCCGACGATACGCGCGGATTTTTTATAAGCCTTATTATAGGTATTCCCTAAATCATACATCGCATAAAGTGCGCGACGGTGAACGGGTTTTAGTCCATCTCTAACATCAGGCAATGCTCGTCCAATAATGACGGACATGGCGTAATCGAGATAGGCTCCGCGCATCTCATCTTCAATATTAACTTGAACAACGTTGCTCATTTTTTCAGGTGGTTGATTTGGTGTTTCCATGTGTCTCTATTTCCTAAAAACGATAAACTGCGGATCCCCAGGTGAATCCACTTCCGAATGCTGCTGATGCGACCAGCATTCCTTTTTTGAGTTTTCCTGCTCTGACGGCTTCATCTAATCCAATGGGAATGGTTGCTGCCGTCGTATTTGCAAATTTTTGAATCGTATTAAAGACCTTGTGTTCTGGAATATTGAACTGCTTTGCGATCATGTCATTGATGCGGAGATTGGCTTGGTGAAAAATGAATAGATCAATGTCTTCGATCGACAATTCGTTTTGCTTAAACGCCGCCTGAAGCGCTTCTGGCATGCGCTTCACAGCGTTCAAGAATACAGTTTTGCCATTCATCTGTGGGAAATGAAGCTTGTCTTCTATTTCTTTGGTTCCAATGCGATCACTGGAGTTTCCGCTCCCAGGAGCAGCAACCCAAAGCTCCTCGGCAAAGGTGCCATCTGCGTAAAGATGGGTAGAGAGAACGTGAGAGTCTGTTTTGACATCTTTCACTTCTGTGGCACACATTACCACGGCTCCGGCTCCATCTCCGAAGAGTACTGCGACGTCGCGCCCCTGATCATTCTTTTCAAGCCCTTTTGATTGAAGCTCTGCCCCTACGACCAAAATTTTCTGGTACATACCGGTGCGAATGAATTGGTCAGCAATCGACATGGCATAGATGAAACCCGTACATTGTTGGCGAACATCGAGGGCCGGGATTCCTGGCACACCCAGTTTCTTTTGAAGGAAACATGCGGTACCCGGAAACTCATGGTCTGGTGAAAGCGTTGCTACGATAAGCATATCGATTTCACTCTTATCCATGTTCGCATTTTTAAGTGCGACTAGAGCAGCTTCATACGCAAGATCAGAGGTTGAAGTGTCATCAGCAGCCCAATGACGTTGTTCAATCCCGGTCCTTTGACGAATCCACTCATCAGAAGTATCCATCATTTTTGCCAAATCATCATTTTTGATGATCTGAGGCGGGACATACATTCCTGTAGAAACAATTTTTGAACGTAGCATTGAATTCTCCAATTAAACGTCGAGGTTTCTTACCTTAAGGGCGTTCGTTTCGATGAAATTACGGCGCGGTTCTACTTCATCTCCCATGAGGAGTGAGAAAACTTGGTCTGCTTGAAGCGCATCTTCTACTGAAACCTGTGACAGCGTACGGCGCTCTGGATCCATCGTGGTTTCCCAAAGTTGTTCCGGATTCATTTCTCCGAGACCCTTATAGCGCTGAATGTTGATTCCATTTCGAGTGTTTTCGAGAATCGCATCTAAGGCCTCTGCCATGGTTTTAAAACTTGCTGCTTTAGATTCTCCAACCTTCAGAATCACTTCATGGTCATGAATTTCTTCTGAAGCTTTGTAGTGGGTCAACATCTCTTCATATTCAAGACTGGTCAAAAGTCCTGAACTAATTTGTGTCACTTTGCTGGTTCCATCGAGTCGCGTTCTAATCTTAAGTGAATAAGTTCCGTCTGCTTCTTTATTGATCGTAGGCTCAACGGTATAACCCAATTTTCCGAGTTCAATGATGAGCGTTTCTTTTAAAGCATTCACCTTAGTTTCATCTCTTAAGGATTCCGCGCCGACATGGTGAGCAATCAGAAGCTTTAAAACTTCCGGATTCGAACGGCGTGAATGACGCTCGATCGATTTGGTATATTTAGACGCCGAACGGAGAATCTCAACCAACTCTTCTCTTTCTAGTTCTTTTCCACGAATGGAAATCTTCGTGGAGTCCATGCCCGCTTGAAGAAGGAAAGTGAAAAGATCCTGTTCGGTTTTCAGGTACTGTTCACGATTTCCTTTTTTAGCACGATAGAGTGGGGGTTGAGCAATGTATAGGTAACCCTTATCAACGATGGCAGGCATCTGACGATAAAAGAAGGTTAGGAGGAGAGTGCGAATGTGTGAACCATCCACGTCAGCATCGGTCATGATGATGATCTTGTGATATCTGACCTTGCCGACATCGAAGTCATCTTTTCCAATTCCAGCACCAATCGCTGAAATCAGAACACGAATTTCTTCACTTGAAAGCATACGATCGAAACGTGCTTTCTCGACGTTTAAGATTTTTCCTTTGAGCGGAAGAACTGCCTGATTTTTGCGCGACCGGCCCTGCTTTGCTGAGCCACCCGCAGAATCCCCTTCCACGAGGTATAATTCACAAAGCGCAGGATCTCGCTCTTGGCAATCCGCCATTTTTCCTGGGAGGCCGCCAGTATCGAGCGCTGTTTTTCGGCGAGTGAGTTCGCGTGCTTTACGAGCTGCAATTCGCGCTACTGCTGAGTCGATTGATTTTTGAATAATTTTTTTCGCGATGGATGGAGTGGTTTCAAAGAGTTTATTCAGACGCTCACTCACGACCTGACTCACAATCCCTTCCACTTCTCCGTTACCGAGCTTTCCTTTAGTTTGACCTTCAAACTGAGGTTCAGGCACTTTCACAGAGATAATGGCTGCTAGACCTTCTCGGATATCTTCCCCTTGAAGAGATTCTTTAAAGTTTTTATTCAGGCCAGTTTCAACAATGAATTTGTTAATGACTCGAGTCAGGGCCGTTCTAAATCCAGAGACGTGTGTTCCGCCTTCAATCGTATGGATATTATTCACATATGAAGAAACAGTTTCTACATAGGAGTCATTCCACTGAAGTGCAATATCGACCACGACACCGTTCACTTCTTGAGTGAAGGAGATCACGTCTTCATGGAGTTTTTGACGTGATGAATTTAAAAACTCTACGAATTGAATAATCCCACCCTCTGCAAAAAACTCTTGAATTTGTGAGTTTTCAATTCTTTCGTCTTTGAGGTGAATACGAAGACCTTTATTCAGGAACGCAAGCTCTCTGAAACGTGCGGCGAGGGTTTCAGTTGAATACTCAAGGATCGAAAACATTTCATGGTCTGGCTTAAAGGTGGTTCGAGTCCCGGTGGAATCCGTAGTACCAATTTCAAGAAGGGGAGTTTGAGTAGCCCCTCGTTTAAAAGATTGAGTAAAGATTTTCCCTTTTTGTTTTACTTCTACCTTCAGAGATTCAGATAGTGCGTTTACGACCGAGGCTCCGACTCCATGAAGGCCGCCTGAAATTTTATAAGCTCCGCCTTCTTCGTTAAATTTTCCGCCCGCGTGGAGCTTCGTCATCACGACTTCAACTGCTGAGAGTCCTGATGGGTGCATGCCGGTTGGGATTCCGCGCCCATCATCTTCAACCGTAATGCTATTATCGGAATGAATAAAAACTTTAATGGTGGTCGCATGACCCGCGAGCGCCTCATCGACTGAGTTATCGACGATTTCATAAACGAGGTGGTGCAAACCTCTCACGCCAGTGTCTCCGATGTACATCCCTGGACGTTTACGAACGGCCTCTAAGCCTTCGAGTACTTTAATCTGGTCTGCGCCATATTGTGAGGTAACGGTAGTTGAACTCATAAGAACACCCTTTCACTTCGGGGTATTCTTAAATTACTTTTCCTTGATTCATTTGAATCGATATTCCTCTTGAACCTAAACTTCGTGAAAGGTCGTCCGTTGACGTCACGAAAATTTGTAGCTCGGAATTCTCCAAGTAATTTAATAAAAATCCCCTACGAGTCGAATCAAGCTCCGATGAAAAATCATCAATGAGCAGCACAGGTTGAACCTCAGTCTTTTTTTCAAACTCCTCAAGCTCTGCAAGCTTAAGAGCCAAAAGGACTGATCTAATTTCACCCTGGGAACCTACATTCACTAAATCCGCATCAAGGTGAGATTTTTGGTTCCCAACCTTAAACACCAGATCATCCCGGTGAGGACCCACCAGACTCGTTTTACGGACCCTTTCCAGGGGTCCTTTTTCGGTGAGTTTTTGATGTAAGTTTTCCATTAAAATTTGTATCGACGGGAGATCAAAATGTCCAGTAAAATGAAGGGTTTCCCCTTGTTTATATGCTAAATTTACGGGCGTTTGATGGGGTGCAATATTTGATAAAAATTCTAAGACGGGTGCAGCAATTTTCTGGAGGTAGGATAGTCTCCAAAAGATCAATTCTGCTCCCGATTTAATGATGTTTTCATTGAGGATTTTAAGTAGCTGAAAATCAAATCGTTCTTCCTGCTTTAAGAGTGCATTTTTTTGATCGAGTGACTTTTGATAGTGTTTCAGAATGTTCAAGTATTCGGGATTTTCACTGGAGATGACTTGGTTCAAGTAATTGCGCCTGAGGCTCGGCTCGCCCCTCATGAGGTCCGTGGAAGTGGGATTGAGGTTGATGGCATGGAATTGAATCGGAGAGTGATGGAGCTTGACCCCGAAGTAATCGAGAGCGCTCTTAGAGAGCTTTTGATTAATATAGGCCCTCTTTTCAAATCGGGAGGGTCCCTGAACCAGCTCAACTTTGAGTTCAGCCTCCGTCGTGGCATCAATTTTAAAGGCCCCCTTGACCTGTCCAAACTCTTTTCCCTGTTTGAGTAAGGCATGGAGGTCGGAATCTCTAAATGATCTTAAATTGGAAAGGAGGTAGATCGATTCAAGGATGCTGGTCTTTCCTTGAGCATTCAAACCATGAATGAAATGAATCCCTCGATCACAAGGAATTGCAACCTCTTCTAGGTTCCTAATATTTCTGATCGTGAGCTTCTCAAGTTTCAATGAAACTAGATTCTCATCGGCATGATCACGTAACAGTGGTTTTTGTGACCCGCGGATTGAATGAGACCAGGCTTAGTCTTATCTTTAAAATTAAATTCAATATCGCTGTCTTTCATTACTTCAAGACAATCGAGCATGTACTTCGCATTGAATCCAATTTCAAAATCTTCACCATGATAATCCAAACTGATCTCGTCGCGAGCTTCTCCCATATCTGGATTCGATGAAGCGACTGAAAGTAATCCGTCATGAATATTCAATTTAACCCCTTTGCTCTTTTCATGAGCCATGAGGGATACTCGTTTTAAAGCTCCAAGAAGGTCTTCCCGTTTAAGCTTTGCTACCTTATCCAAATTTTGAGGAATCACTTGGCGGTAATCTGGATAATCAGCCTCAATTAAACGGATGAATAAGAATGAATTTTCACTCTTTGCGTAGAGGTATCCTTTTTCAAATGCAATTCCGATATTTTTAGTTCCCTGAAGCATTTTATGAAGTTCAGTAAGTCCTTTTTTAGGAATAACTACTCCACGTTTCAATTCGAGGGGTTTAGCAAAAACTTCATAGTCAATGTAGGAAAGTCGATGCCCATCGGTAGCTGTCATGCGCGTCAGGCCATCCGGAAGGACTTCAAGATACACACCATTTAAGTGGTAACGAGTAGCATCGGTTGAAACAGCAAACTCAGTCTTATCAATCATCTCGCTTAAGCGTTCTGAATTTGCATAAATATAATTTTTTTCTTCAAATAGGGGAAGGCTTGGGAATCCTTCCGCTGAAATACTGACCACATTGAAGCGTGCCTTATTGCAATTAATTTCAACCCAATGATTAGGCTTCAAATTAAAGTGCATCACTTGATTTGGAAGTTCTTTGGTAATGTCTAAAATGTGCTTTGTAGATAGAGTAAGCTTTCCAGGGTTTTCAATATTCGCATCTAAATTGATTTGAATACCTACTTCAAGGTCAGTTCCACTTAAAGTGAGTTTATCATTCTTGGCTTCAAAGAGAATGTTCCCCAGAATTTCCATTGTGTGTTTCTTCTCAATGACTGAAGAAATCTTTTGTAATGCGTTTAAAAGTTGATCCCTTTGAATACTGAACTTCATATCTATTCACCCACCTTGAATGAAGAAGGACTCTCATAAAAATATATATATATAAAGATCATAGTAGTCATAGGGGTGTGGACGGTGTGGAAAACTCATTAAGTGATTGAAATAATGATAGAAAGACCTTCAAGGTGCGGTGTAAAACCCCTGTGGGATAAAAACGAGCTTTTGGGGGATTACTCTGATTTTGAGGGAACATCCAAAAAGTGGGACTTATCCCCCCTTTTTTCCACCAAAAAAGAGACATTTTGTCCTAATGAGCGAGTCAGTGAGTCTCAAATTCTTGTTTATCCCCCGAAATCATTCACCAAGATGGTGATTTAACGGTTAATGAATTGGGGATAAATAGTCTATCGGGGGGTCATTTTGGGGATAAGTTTAATAAATACCTAATTTAATTAGGAATTTAATTCACCAACCCCATTTCAAGCTTTCGTGGATAAGTTACTAACCGCTTAAAGTGCTTTCCCAGAACCAATTTCAATAGTTTTAGGGGAACACTCTGGTGCTGACTCCAATTGGATCTTTTTCTCACCATTTTCTTCAATGATTCGAAACTTATTCTCATGGTTTAGTTCTAGATTGGTCTTCACTTCATCGAGAGCCGCGATGTTTGCAGGTTTACCATTGATGGTCTTACCCATTGCTTCATTCATGAGAATAGAATCATCTTTAGAGAGGGTAGTCACCTTTGATGAACGAGGCTTAGTGAAATCATGAATCTCTATCTTACCTGATTCGATATCTTTTACGATAGCCATCTTCCCATTTTGATAAGACTCAACAACGTAGTTACCCGATTTTTTCATCGAGATACTTTGAGCAACACCGTCTGGAGTTTCAAACTCTAAGAGTCCTTTCTCAGGATTGTATTTTGTTTCAACGGCCTTTGATCCTTCAATCCCTTCAAGGTGTTTACTTTGAATTTTCTTCAGGCTCTCCAGTTTATCTTTCGCTGCTTGAGATGCACCGAAGATATCTTCTGATGGCTTAATCACATGAAGCTCTTCCACATCATTCATCGCAATTTTAGATGCTTCTTCACCCTTGCCTGAATTTCTGAGCTCTTGCAGTTTAGCAGCAGCCGTATGATTGATGGCATCGCCTTCAGGTACACCCAATTTAGAAACAGGGCGTTCCCACTCACTATCCATTTTATTAGTGATCGGAAATCCCTTTTTCTGCCACTCTTTGACTTCTTCAGGTTTTACTTTAGAAGCATCGAGGAGTTGGATGGTTCCCGTTTCAAGGTTCTTAACCACAATCTCACCCTCTTCACCTACTTTAATGCCTGTAGATTGAAGGTGATTTGGATCAAGAACTTTAAATGCTTGCGGGTGCTCTTTGGTGGTAAATACTGCTCCCTGGTCCCGAAGTTTGCTGACTTCTTCCAGGGTGAGAGTTTTCACCGCTTTCTCAGTCACTTGACTGCCTTGCTTGATCACCACGGTACCGTCTTTACTGATAGGAACTCCAAGTTCCTCACTGTAGCGAGTCGCAAATTTTCCATCCTTAAGATCACGGAAAGTTTTCTTACTCATTCGAAGGATCGTTTCACCGTCTGAGGACACTTCTGTAAGAGAAACCCCAGCACGATTAAACTGAGCCATTTGCTCGCTACTCAGTGAAGAAGCAGGGACTCGCATCACTTGATTGCCTTTTTTATCAAAGGTGATTCCAGCCTTCGATGCGCCTGCTACTTCAGTCAGTTTCGCGTACATGCGTGCAATTTGAAATTCGCTCATTCCAATCCCAGCACTACTGAGGAGGTTTGCACCCGTAACCGCTCCTGCACCCATGATTCGATTATCAAAAGCGAGGTATTTACCGAAAGCATCTTTAGCTCCTCGGGCTGTGGAGATCACCACTTTTCCCGGAATGGATTTAGAGACCGCCTCACCGGTGAGTTTGATCCCATCAATCACTTTTGAATACTTGGGCTTCATGATTGCGGCGTAAACCTTGCCACTCTTGAACGCATTCCAAGATTTGATGACGGTTTTAGAGATTGGTTTAGTAGTGGTGACTACTGCTTTACCAATCCATTTCGCTTTAGTTTCTACAACATTCATAGCCTTAGTGATGGCAGTCGATTTTCCTGCTAGTTTAATTTTGGGAAGGGTCTTGGAAGCAGCAGCGATGACTTCAGCAAGTTTGGGTCCAAGCTTTGTTACTGCCGTTTTGAGTGCACCATAGCCTACGCCCATTGTGAAGGTGAAGCCAACAACGTCAGAAGCGACTCGTCCACCAATTTCACACATGAGCTGACCTTTTTGGGCGCAGTTCATACATTTCGATTCTCTCTCAAAGAGACCCACATAGGTGAGTTCTTTGATGAAGTCGAGGACTTGGTTAAATTTGTGTTTTAACCATCCTTCTTTATCTTTTTCATAATCTTTTACTTCTTTTTGATCGGCTTGAGAAACAGCATGAATATTGGTTGCCGTTTTATCCTCAGTTTTGTGCCAGGCATCCCAGAAGAGCCACTTG
The DNA here is from genome assembly GCA_903858975.1 of Oligoflexia bacterium. Lineage (GTDB taxonomy): Bacteria > Bdellovibrionota > UBA1018 > UBA1018 > CAIMNF01 > CAIMNF01. The sequence goes on from CAIOKW010000014.1 coordinate 29,485, forward strand.
GCACCTTTGGCAACTTTGTCGCCGCACCACTTGAGGCCTTCCCAAACGAGTTTTGCCAGGCCAGTGATGGATTCCCAAATCCCTTTCAGGAGTCCTTTCACCATATTCATAGCGCAAGAAGACACTTGTCCGACTATGGAAGTTTTAGGACAACCATCGTTTCCTTTGGTGAATGCATTGACGAGAAGAGTTCCCATGCCAGTGGTTGCCGCTGCGATGGCTGGTTTCCAAAGGCAGTAGTTGTTACAGGGTTCTTTTTTAAATTTCATCTGGTCGGCAAGTGAGCAGGCTTCTCCGGGAGGTGTTGCGTCTGAATCTTCTTTTAAGCTTTCGTGATGTACAATGGAGCATTGAGAACAATTGGGAGTTTCAACATCGATATTGTACTCAGCGATGAGTTCATCGGAGAGCTTGTTCATGTGGTAAAGTTTGTCTCGTTCTTGAGCGCAGTTTTTAATCTGCATGTCCTCATCAGAGATATGAGTAGAAAGTGTGAATGCTCTTGTTTCGTCGATTTCACCATCTTTGTTTGAGCATTGTTGTGAAAAAAGCTCATTTTGGTTCATGGTTTCACGAACATATTGCTCTGCTTCGATCGCAGTATCAATTTTAAGTTCTGATGCCGTCCTTGAACTCTCAGAGTCAAGTTGTTCAGAAACGCGTGTCCCAGTTTTAATCAATCCCATTTGGGCTTGAGATACAGGAATGTTGCCAATGAAAAGTTGAAGGCATAGAATACTAAGAATAGTTTGATTAAGGGTCTTCATGACCGAGTTCTCCTGTAAATTCGTTTTACTTGGTGGCAGGTTTTGTAGCGCTGGCTACAGTCTTTTCACATTTTAAAGTTTTGATGGTTTCATCCACAATCTTGTTATCTGTTTTTTCATATTCAGAATGAGTGATGGACTTTAAATGATAGAGTCGTCGGCCATTGCAGAGAACGAATATAGACCGTTCATAGAATTTACCTGTGGGTAGTTCATAGTGGTAGCCAAGGGTGTGAGCCTCTTCGATGCCAGTCCATTTCGTTTTTTGGTAAGAGTCATAGCTAATGGATTTACCTTCAAATTTTTCAAGCCAGGCCTCCCTTCCGCTCATATAGGATTTAATGTCTTTATCCCCTTGATCGAATACTTTGTCGGTATCAGCGGCACCTGAAGGGGTGATTCCAATCACGGTTCGATGGCCTTCTTTATTGTCGGGGCCTATGAGGGATACTGGGAATCCGTAGAAATCCTTTGGGGTTTGCCAACCATTCGGCACATTGATGGTGAATTGATCATCTCCGACCGTAAAGTTTTTCACGCTGGCGTGAGCAAGAGCAGAGGAGGTGAGGATAATAGTAGCGGTCCAGAGAACAAATTTTTTCATGAATCAGGGCGTCCTTTCCCAATAGTTTCACTCTATTTAGGATGGAGGCTTTTATGCGCTAATTCAAAGTAAAAGTTCGTTGAAGAAAAGAATTTAACGTCAATCTTTTGAATGGTTTTAGTATTTTAGAGTTGTTCTCGAATGGTTTCGATATTTTTCCGAAGTTCCGGATTGGTTTCAATTTCCGCTTCAATTTTTTGATGAGCATGAACCGCAGTAGAATGATCTTTGCCAAAAATTTGACTAATTTCCCTGAACCCAAGATTTGTGTATCGGCGGATAAGGTACATCGCAATTTGACGTGGGAGTGAGAAATTCTTAGCTCGTGAGACCCCTTTGAGATCCTTGATTTTCAAATTGTAGTGTTTTGAGACGGCATTTAAAATCATCTCAACGGTATATTCTTGGCCTTCCTCAGGAATGGAGCTTTGAAGAACTTGTTTCGCGAGATCAAGGGTGATCTCAGATCCCGTGAGTGCTGCATATTGCTGGAGTTTCACAAGCGCCCCATGAAGATTTCGGACGGTATCTCGCACGTAGGTTCCTAGGAATGTCGCCACTTCATCTGGAAGGTAAACATCATCGGATTCTGCTTTGGCTTTTAGGATCGCGATTCGTGTTTCGATTTCGGGTGGACGAATATCAGCAACCAGTCCCATTTCAAATCGGGTTCGAATTCGTTCCTCAAGGCCATCAATATCCTTAGGCGCTTTATCGGAGGTCAACACGATCATTTTTTTCATGGATACGAGGGTGTTGAAAGTGTGAATAAACTCTTCTTCAGATCTGTCCTTACCTACAATAAATTGAACATCATCGATGAGGAGTAGGTCTACGTTTTCCCTGTATTTTGCCCTGAAATCGCCTGGTTTTTTATGCTGAAGACTTTCGATAAATTCATTCACAAATTTTTCTGCAGAAACAAAATAGGCGCGAATGTGCGGGTTCTTCTTTTTAATGTGGTTTCCAATCGCGTGTAGAAGGTGTGTCTTTCCAACAGCAGGTTGCCCATAAATAAAGAGGGGATTAAATTGTACTGCAGGGTTTTCTGCAGTTGAGAAAGCGGATGCGTAGGCGAATTGATTTGAAGGGCCCACGATATAATTATCAAAGGTAAGATTTTGATCGATGTGGTCTTCGACAGGGCCGCGGGATGATTTTGATTGAAAGCCCCCTTTTGATGGAGAAGGGGAGTGGGTGTTTAATGTCGTAGTGGTTCGCTCCTCTGGGGTTTCACTGGGTGGTGCGAGCGGGTTTTCCATTGGTGATTGAAATGATTGAGATTTTTTCGCTGCCCCCTCATCTGAATCAGAGGATTTTTGAACGGCGATCGACACTTCGCAGGCTTCACCAATGACTTCGGAGACTGCGTTTTCGATGTCTGCTTTAAAGGTGGTTTCGATAAAATTGGCGTAATAGTGGTTGGGTGCGGAGAGATGGATTCTGACCCGGCCTGGGCCCAAACGTTCAGCATTTCCCCAGCTTAACGCGTCTAGCCAAAATTTAACTGCATTAGCATCCGGATGATTTTGGAGGATCTGGAGGTAGGCAGTGGCCCATAGGTTCGTTTGATTCATTTAAAGCGTCCTGGATTGGTGGAAGGGTCGAAGTTAGCATGAAGATTGGGGCCTGACAATGGTTTGGTGGATAGCTTGGTTGACAAGTACCCCCTGAATCCTATAAAACATGTCTTCAACAAATTTTGGTTAAAGGAATTAGAGTATGAAACGTACATTTCAACCTTCTCGCAAAAAGAGAACAAAGACCCACGGTTTCCGCGCACGCATGGCGACTGCAAACGGACAAAAAGTTTTGAAAGCACGCAGAGCACGCGGCCGCAAGAACCTTGTTCCAACTGTAGCTTCTAAGTAATTTAAATCCTTTCATGGATTTTCCGAAGAACGCGCGAGTTAGATTCAAATCAGAATACCTTGAGTTTTTTAAGGGTAGCGATGTGAAACGCTTGGGTGTTTGCACCTTATTTCGTATTGCAAACGAAAAGGGTGAGGCTCGTGTTGGGATGACCATCAAAGCCAAAGTGAATAGCGTTTATCGCAATAAATTAAAGAGACAAATTAGAGAGTGCTTCCGGGCGAACCGGAAAGCACTCTCTTCGTTTGATTACAACGTGGTGATTCCGGGTGGAGTGCGGGTTCAGTATAAAACTCCGAAACTGGTACGAAA
>CAIOKW010000015.1 GCA_903858975.1 Oligoflexia bacterium
ACTTCATACTTAGGATGTCCCATCAAGGTATAAGACAAGGTGGTTTTCCCCGTGCCGTTACGCCCCATGATCGCATGTACCTCTCCGCGATTGACGGTGAGATTCACGCCTTTCAATACTTCCTTACCTTCTACTGCTACGTGAAGATCCTTAATTTCAAATAATGGTGCACTCATGCGTTCATTTCCTTTAATTTTCTATACTGCTCAACATTAGCCTGAGCGATATTACGAGTTTTATTGAGTGTGACTTGTTCTGACTGAATTAAATCTCGAAGCGTCATCTTGGTCGTAAATTCTTCAACGTAAAGTGAAAGAATTTCCCAGAAGGGGCGGATGGTACACGCGCTTGACCGAACGCAAGTTTCAGACTTACCCGCAAAGGACTTGCAGAATTCATCCTGTGCCTTGCGCTTGTTTGAAAGCGCATCAAAGACATCTTTAAGACTGATCTCTTCTGGCAATCGGGTGAGCGCAAACCCGCCCTTCATGCCTCGTACGGTTCGCACAAGACTTGCTCTCTTTAAGAGCAGCATAAACTTCGAAACATACTCAATCGAGAGACCTTCTCGTTCCGCAATTTCTGGAGCTGAAAGCGTTTCCCCCTCTGCGAGGGATGCGAGTTGAACCGCGCACCTGAGCCCATACTCTTCTAGAGCTGAAACATTCATAAAATCCGTACCTTGCCTTCGTCCGGATCATGCCATGAAGCTCGCTTTAAAACAATACTTTTTTGTACGGATTTGGGCCTATTCCTTGAAGTTACCGACAGTTAGCTATTTTGACTGGTATTTAAAGCTGAGCAAGTTTCCGCCTCGGCTCATGACATAAAGGGCATTTTTCGGAGCATCAAAGGCTAGCCCTCCAGAGAACCCCGAGCCATACCCAATATGGAAACGATAGACGAGTTTTCCATGTGATCGATCCAAAGCATAGAGGTACTCGTTACTGGAGGCAAAAATCACGTGCTTCTCGGTCACGATGACATTGGAGGGGATTCCTTGGTCGAGCTCAAACTTCCACTGGTCCCGACCTGTTTTTGCGTCGATCGCGTACAAGTAACCATTCGATGCGGGTGCATAAAGAGTATTTCCGGCAACCGTTACTCGATTCGCGCCCCCTAAGTCGTCTCTCACCCAAACCGGATTCCCTGTTTTAGCATTCAGAGCATAAAGTGCATTATCATAGGCCGGGATGTAAACCACCCCTGCACTCTCTACAAACTCAGCGTTCAAATTAGAAAACCGTTTATTGTTATTTAGCTGCTTCTCCCAAAGAACTTTTCCTTCTTTTTTGGAGAGGGCCACCAAGGCTCCATCCGCAAATCCTACCCAAATGGCGTCCCCGATAACGAGAGGTTTTGATGCCCCATGAATCCCGGGACCACTGGTATTGCGTCGACGGTAGTGCCATTGCCACTTACCCGTCTTCGCCTCTAAGCTGAGAAGCGCATCATCGCTCGTTACTAAAAACAAATCATCCCCACTTACCGTTGGGCGTGAAGCGACTGGATTTCGAAGTGCGTAGGTCCAAAGCACCTTGCCGGTTTCTAAAGAGACTGCGTAAACATTTCCATCTCCACCCGTGAAAAAGGCCTGATCCTTTTGAGTCTCAATCTGGCTTACGACCCCATTTGGAATTTCAAGTTTCCAACGGGCTCTTTGAATCTTTGGATAAAGTGCGGTCAAACCAAAACGACTGCTGCCAAAAACAAGGGTATTTTCATGCAAAATGGGGCTAACATATTCCATGCTACTCGTCGTGAGTGAGCTTGAAATCGGCTCAATTGAATAAGTCCATTTGCGACTGAGGACCTCTCCCTGATTTTCAAAGTGCGGATAGATATCCCGAGAAGCACAAGATGTAAGGCAAAGCCCAAATGCCAATAGGGAAACAGATCTCAAAATGATCATTTATTTTAGTTCTTTCACAAGTGCCATTGCAGTTTCAGTAGCTTTGCTGCCTTGGAGCTCTTTGTTCATTTTTTCGCTATAGAGCTTTGCTTTTTCTTTATCATTCATTTTAAGGCTCATCCGAACCATGCCCAAAAGAAGCTCGCCTTTCAAGCCATCGACATTTTCTGTCAATCCCGCCTGGAAACTTTCAAGCGCCTCTTTTGCCTGATTCGCACGCTCATAAGAAACACCGAGAAGATAGTGTCCAGTTGCCTTCTGCAAATGCGTCTTTGCAAATGAGCTTCCACTTTTCAAAATGCCAGCCGCTTTTTCAAATTGATTATGATCAAGGTAAAGGGTCCCCAACTTCAAAACCGCTTCAAAAAGAACTCGATCCGGAGCCGTTTTTGCAGAAATCATTCCATTGAGCTCTGACACGGTCTTTGAAAACTTAGCGTCGACATCTACAGTAACGCCCGCATCCCGCTCAGCTGCAGGTACGGCTGCGTTTTCTTCTTGGAAAGTTTTTTGAATTTTATAAAGGGCAGACTTTGCTTCCTGCTCCTTTTTTTCCATCGACTGTTGATAGAAATAAGTGCTCACTCCGACCACTGCGAGCAAACCAACGATGATTCCAATGTTGCGCTGACTGAAAAATGTATTCATAGAATATAGGTGTATGTTTTGAATCGACTATTGTCAAAAAAAAAGCCTATGTTACGCTATGAGACAGAATGAATCTTTTCTCACCGGTGTTTAGCTTAGTTCTGATGTTTCTTTGCATGGCGCCCTCTTGGGCACAGGCTCGTGAGCTCTTAGGGCGAACCGGATTGGGATACAATTCACAGTTCGCGAGCTCAAGCCAATCCAACGGAGTTCCCGGAATCAGCATCAAATATGGCTTAGCACCACGTTCGGCGATTGAAATGATTGCTGGATTCTATTCCGGAACCGGGGGTACTGGAGTCGCCGCGTTAAAGTACCTGCAGACCATCCGCTCGGATAACTATGCAAACTTTTACTTCCCACTCGGGATTGGCTACGTTTCCGCAAATCATACCAGTGGCATTGAGATCATCGGTGGCCTCGGCGCTGAGTTTTTCATCCCCGGAGTCGATAATGTTGGGATTAGTTTTGAATCAGGATTGAGCGCCGAAAATCTCACTTCGAGTTCAGGATCATTTGTACTTAAAACTTTTGGAGTGAGCTTCGTGAATGCTGGCATGCACTATTATTTCTAAATACCTACGCCTCTTTTCCAGTCTCATTTTCTTCATCCTTTTAGGTTTGAGTGCGCCGGCGTTTGCGCAAGCCCCTGGCCCTCAAGATCAGAACGGAGCCCCAACTCCAGCAATCCCTGCTCAGAAAAAAGAAGATTCGGGCCTGTTTGACCAAACATCACCCTATTTAGACTACGGTGACTTCAGTCTCAACGAAGAGGAAAACGAGGATACACAATACTTTCAATACGGAAGGTTCTTTGGACTCAGTTTCGGGGGCGGATATGAAACCGCGACCGGTAACCGAGGAAAACTCTATGAACCTGCCTTGCCCCGCTTCGATATTCGGGTCCACTACTGGTTTAGCTTTCAATTTGCGGCTGACTTAGGTCTTTTTGTCGCGAATCACAGTTTCTTGGATGGGACCCTCAATCACGACGTAAAGTTAATCGGTTACGGCGTGCATCTCAAATACTATTTTGATGTTCGGGATGCGGCAGCTCCCCTCACCTTTGCAAATCCTTATCTGAGCGTGGGTGCGGGGGCGATCAATAAAACTCAAACTACCAGTACCCAAGCCACTCCTGACATCGACTCCACCATTAGCGCGTCGATTGGCGGAGGTCTTGAATTCCCAATCAAATACAAAAAGACCTACCTTGAGCTAGAACTGCTCTACAACACCCAGAGTTTCGCAGATACGAATGAAACCATCTACAAAGCCGTGCCCGATCTTACGGGTGGATTCATGAGCCTTCTCGCCCACTTCATGTTCGTTTGGTAAATCAAGCCCCTCCCTCAAGAGCGGTCCCAAAAAAAAATTTGTAAATATGACATTGCCCCAGCATAAAATACGAGGTATTATAATTCAGTGAGTCGAAGCCCAAAGCAAACCAAAATCTCTGAAACGCTCCCGATCGGAACGGATGCCCGTCAGCAGATGAACGCCTTACTGAAACCTCGCGCAACTCACGGGGGGCCTCCCTCGCGAGGCAAGAGAAAGACCAAGCGTCCTTTTTACACCACCACCCCACTCCATTTTGTTTTGAGCTCGAAACGCGCCAAGGGGATCTGGAGCTTAAGTCATCGTCGACATGCTTCGCGTATTACCGGTCAAATCTATACCTATGCGAAACGCTTTAAAGTGAGGATCTATCAGGCGCGCGTGGAGGGGCAGAGGATCCACGTTCTATTAAAGGCTTCCGACCGAAAAGCCTTGGCCGATTTTTTACGTGTTCTCGCGGGAAGGGTTGCAGTGGGCGTCAGTGGTGCAAAACGCGGAGTGAAGAAAGTGGGTAAGTTCTGGGATGAGCTCTGTTGGTCGAGACTCGTGAATTGGGGACATGATTTTTTTCAGGTCCGGAAGCTCATTCTGGTTGACCCGCAGTTCCTCCGATCACCTGAAAGCCCTGATTTTGGAATCCAAGCGGAGCTGGTTCCCCTCATTCCAGGATCTTAATTGCCTCTTAAGTACGGATTATTCCGTTTTTCGTAACCAATGGTGGTTGAAGGTCCGTGCCCCGGCCACGCGCAGGTGTCGTCATCCAAGGTAAAAAGGCGCTCTCGAATGCTTTTAATCAAAAGGGCCTCATCGCCCCCCCAAAGGTCTGCACGTCCAATGCTTGCTCGAAAAAGGGTATCTCCGGTAAACACCATCTCAGGAATCTGAAGCCCAGAGTCGGAATGCAGGTGAAAACAAACTCCGCCGGGGGAATGGCCTGGTGTATGAAGGATGGTAAATTTCAAGGTACCCACCGCTAATTTTTGGCCGTCTTCAAAATACCGATCTACCGGCAAAGGCTCTTTCATTTTAAAGCCAAAGCGCCCCGCTTGTTGAGGAAGCATCGAGTAAATGAATTCATCAGCTTTGTGTAGGTAAATATGGGGCGCTTCAATCCCTGCATTTAGGAAGTGTTCTTTCACTTCTCGAGACGCACCAATGTGATCAAAGTGCGCGTGAGTATGAAATAAAGCCTTTACTTGAATCTTCGATTTTAAAGCTTCTTCCATTTCAGAAAGGGTTTCTAAAATTCGAGGGGCCTCATCTCCTGGATCGACAATGAGTGCTGAATGGGTCTCGGGACAGACGAGAATCTGGCAATTACACATGAGCTGTCCAACAGGCAAAGTCTTTTGAATCATTGATCCAAGATTAGCATGGCGTCCCCATAGCTGTAAAATCGGTATTGCTGCTCGATCGCTACACGGTAGACCTCAAGCGTAAAGGGAAGATCACCTATGAATGAGGCCACCATCATCAAAAGTGTGCTTTCGGGCAAATGGAAATTAGTAAGCATGGCGTCCACAGCTTTCCATGGGTACTCTTTGCCGGGATGAATAAATAAGTTCACCGCGGATGAGCCTGACAAAAGTTCAAAGGGCTCTGAACCACTCCGAGTTCGTCCCTCGAGCGTGCGTGTACTTGTGGTACCTATCGCTAGAATTTTTTTCCCCACACGCTTTGCTCGATTGATTCTCTCGGCGACCTCAGGAAGAATTTCCACGCTCTCTTCGTGCATCTGATGCTCGCGAAGGTCGGAAGTGCTCACCGGCTTAAAGGTTCCAAGCCCCACATGGAGAGTCAGCTCTTCCCACTGAATGCCTTGTGCTTTTAATCGTTCAATCAACTCAGGGGTAAAGTGCCTGCCCGCTGTCGGAGCCGCAACAGAACCCTCTTCCGTCCCAAACACGGTATTATAGTTCTTAAGCTCATCTGCTGAAATCGCTTTTCGTTTTGCAACAATATAGGGTGGCAGAGGAACTTCGCCCACATTGGCCCTAACCGGATCTTCAGAAAAGCGCGCCGTAAGAATCACTCCACTGGTGGTTTCTTCGCGAGCCTCGACGGTAGCATTGATCCATTGTCCATCACTTTTAGGAACCCGAAATTGAAATCCCGGTTGAACGCGAGCACCCGTTTTCATGAGACCCGACCAAAGTCCGGTCTCCAGTTTTTTAAGTAAAAAGAATTCCACCTTGCCACCGGTGCCCAGCCGTTCGCCCAGCAAGCGCGCTCGGATCACCTTAGTATTATTAGCGACCAAGATATAACGGGAGTCGAGAATCTCTGGAAGCTCATGAACAAAACGATGCTCAATCGTACGAGATTGTTTGTGGACTATGAGCAGGCGGGAGTGATCCCTTTTTTCTAAGGGTTCTGCTGCAATGAGGTTTTCGGGCAAATGAAATGAGTATTCGGAAGTTTTAAAAAGATCCACGTGTCCGAAGAGTTTAACATCATTCTCCGACTTTTTGAACCAGGCTCATGAGAAAACAATCTGATCCAAGCGTCTCAATTTCGACGACACCCGCCTTCTTTAGCCCAATCCGAGCTCCAGTCAGGCGTTCCACCATCATCGGTATGTAGTCTCCATGGGAGCAAATCACGGTCAATTCCCCACCCTGATAGCGCCACTCATCACAAAATTCATCCATGCGGGAAATCAGCTGAGAATGGGTTTCGATCGGACTGGTTTCAGTCAGTCGCTCGTCCACCTCTAACTCTGCATTCATTTCTTTGGCAATCGGCCCGAGAGTTTCCAGGCATCGCTTTTTAGGTGAACTCAAATAGCGCGCTGATTTTCCATCGATTCGATGACTCAAATAGGATACCAGCCGATTCACTTGGGCTTGGCCCTTTTCGCTCAGTCCATTATCACGAGAAGGCACATCACTTTCGCGATGCGCATGCCGTATTAAAATGAGATGTCGCTTCATGGGTTAGAAAGAAACGCCGACTTCATTGCAGCGTTCTTTTAATAAAGGAATACTCGCAACTGCACGGCCAACGCTCCGAACCGTCCTCCCACGAGAGCAAACTCGTTTCGTAATTTCTACATATTCCTCGAGTAATGCCAAGGGATAGGGCTTGTGGGCAACGGCGGAGGCAAAGAGGGGTGAGCGGGGCTCGAGCTTTTCATCGAGACTTGCCTTCTCTTCGGCGCCAATTTTCAGTCCACTCACTTGAGAAACGAAATCACGATAATACTGCCCCATGAAATAAAAGGACTGCTTCCATTTGGAATCATTTGCAGCGGTCTTCCATACAAATTGGCAACGAGCCTTAATGAGATCAAGCGTGTCTGCTTTGATCTGAGACTGAAGGACTTTCGACTCCGTCATTTCTTTCCCGACTTCACATTCTTTGGCAATCGCATCTGCCTCTCCCCCTTTTCCTTCAATGCCGTGCCGAACATAGTCGCCTGCATTTAATTTTGGGTTGAACGGATTTTCTTTGGGATGATTGGCATGAACGAGTTCATGGGCGAGGTCTAGTGCTTGAAAAACTGGATCCTTATCGGACGCGATTAAAACTTGGGTCTTAAAAGTGTAGTTTTCGTCGGTACCCTGAATGGTTCGGGTCGCGGTGACTTCGGTCTTTGAAACCAATCCTTCCTTAATCGGAATACCTGCTGACTTCGCCTCACCGAGTTCTTTTGATCCACTTTCGGTCTGAGAAAGGAGTTCCATCGCTCGATCGAGTTTCGTAGGAGCTTCAGCATGGACGTTTAAGGACTTTGCGATCACAAAAAGAGTTAGCAGTAGGATTCGATAAATCATAGGATTTTATCGGCAAAATTCTGTCTAGACTTTAGACAGGTGTGTGTAAATTTCTTGATCGTCTCAACCCCTCTTTCTTGCTCACCCCCTCATAAACTGAATTTGTTTAATAAATTCAGGCCTTTCTTCAAGGACTTGGAGCTCAGACTCCTCCCTTCAATCCGTCAGCCGCTTGGCACTGTTCTTGAAGTAATACCCCATAAGAAAGGCCGGTCAAATCGAGTGAAAACATTAAAGCTGATTATTCTACAACTTTTGATCCTGACCCAATTCACCCAAGCCGCTTCTTTGAAATCATTCAAAGCAAGAAACTGGGGACTTGAAGACCGCGCCAGCAATATTGAAAAAGCTTGGGGGCTCACCCAAGGTAGCAAGAACGTTATCGTTGCAGTCATTGATACCGGTATTGATGCCAATCATCCTGATCTTAAACCCAATCTTTGGAAAGCTCCGGGCGAAGCGAGTCGCGCGAACAGCGGTTCAGTCTACGGCTGGGACTTCGTTACCAAGAGTGCAAACCCAATGGATTTTCACGGTCATGGAACCCATATCGCGGGAATCATTGGAGCGATCGCTAATCCTAAATCAGGAACAGCGGGTGTGACTCAAGCCGTTCAGATTATGCCGGTTCGTTACTACTCAGACAGTGCTCCAGGCTCTGTAAATTTGGCAAATACGATTAAAGCCCTTCACTATGCCATTGATAATGGTGCTCGAATCATTAACTACTCTGGTGGCGGTCCCGAATATTCTGAAGAAGAATATCAAGCCATGAAAAAAGCAGAACAGCACGGAGTTTTGATTGTAGCTGCAGCAGGAAATGATCACCACAACACCGATGTTGAAGATTTTCGCTACTACCCAGCTGCATACCAATTGAAAGGCCTTCGTAATATCATTACTGTGGCTTCCATTGATTCAGAGAACCACATTCTTCCTTCTTCAAACTGGGGCGTACGCTCTGTAGATGTAGCCGCTCCTGGCGAAGGGATTTTGAGCACCATCCCGGGCGGACGCTACGGAAAAATGACCGGAACTTCCCAAGCGACTGCCTTTGTTTCAGGAATTGCAGCTTTGATTCTCTCTAAAGCTCCTGGCCTTTCACCGGTTGAAGTGAAGGAATTGATTGTCAGCAATGTTACTCAGGTTTCAGGACTTCACGGAAAAGTAAGCTCAGGCGGCAAAGTAGACGCTTACCGCTCGATTGAAGCCCTTGAAATGAGCCGCGTTGCTGGCCGTAAAGTTGCCTCTAAAAAGTGATACGTTCCCAAGCGAAGCTTTGATAGCATGATCTTATCATGTGGAAATCCTACCTCCTTGCCCTCCTGAGCGGCATCCTTTATGTTTTTTCCTTTGCCCCTTGGGATCAAGCTTATCTCCAATGGTTCGCATTCATTCCTCTCTTTTTTGCCCTAGACCTGATCCCTCAAGCGAAGCGAAGCTTTCTCACCGTGGCGCTCCTGGGACTCACCATGAGTGTCGTCATTTGCCTGGGTGGCTTTTACTGGATGATCTATGCGACCCAACAATACGGCGGTCTCCCCTTATCCGTGGCCTTAATCGTATTTGTGCTCTTTTGCTTCACCGGACAGCTCCAGGTGCCCCTCTTCCTCACCTTGAGACAGAAGTTTAATGAATCAAGCGAACTGAAGGCCAAGCATTGGATCCTTCGAGCGCTTTTACTCGGAGTTTTCTATGCGGGAATTGAATCTCTCTACCCGAAGCTCTTCATGGACACCGCTGGGCATGCCTTTTATCACTCCCCTTGGATTCGCCAGCTCGCAGACCTCGGCGGTCCGTTTCTTTTGACTGTGATGATCTTATTCGTAAATGAGCTTCTGTATTTG
>CAIOKW010000016.1 GCA_903858975.1 Oligoflexia bacterium
GGGCGAAGGAGATTTCGGGCGAGAAGCTTTTCAATAATTTTTTCATAGTGGGGTCATGGGTGGTTTACAAACACGGTAAAGCACCCGAAGGGAGAATGGAAACGAATTCGAGCGAATGATAAATTCCAGGGTTTTGGCTTTTTATCAGTCCACTTTTGACTTATAAAGTAGGGATGGAATCAAGATCCTTCAAGATGCTGCTTCAAGGCCTAATCATTGCGGTCATTCAGTTTTGCGTGATCTATTTTATTTCAAAGTGCGATTTAAAGAAGTTCATTAATTTTGATGGGGGTTGGTATGCACATATCCTTCAGAATGGATACCGAACTGACATAAGTGCTGACCCTTCAATTGGGTCAAAGGGGAATATCGGATTTTTCCCAGGGTTTCCGCTTATGGCCTATGGTTTTAAGGCCTTCTTTGGAGCATTGAGGATAGGGTTTACCAACGTTCAGAGTTTAGTACTGACGGCTTTTTCTTTTTCTGTGGTGTCTTGGACCTATCTTTCTCTTTGGGTTACCAGAGAAGTGGGTGTCAAAAGACATTGGATTTACCTCTTGTTCTGCGCTCTTTATCCGTTCAGTTTTTTCATGGTTTTGGGCTACACCGAAGCCCTCTTCCTTTCGATGACCATAGGTTTCTTTGTTTGGACCGAAGAAAGCCTGGAATCAGAAGAGTGGTCGTGGAAGAAATGGAGTTGGCTCGTAATTCATGGCTTCATCATGTGTTTCACTCGCTTTACTGGATTTGTATTTGTTTTGTACCCCGTTGTGAGAGCCATTCAATTAGGCCATAAAAAATGGCCAAGGTATGTTTTGGCTAGCCTCCTGTCGGCGTCAGCAATGGCGGTTTTCTTTTGTTACTTGAAGATCAAATTTGGCCAATGGGACCTTTACTTCGTAACCGAGAAGAAGATTTGGGGGACTTTTTTTGATCCTTCAAAGCTGTGGCCACCGGTCAGCCTTTTTGATTTCAAAAATCCACTCAATGCAACTAACCTTGGAAAATATGTGACTTTACTGAATGCGGGTGGGCTTGCTGTGGTGGGAGTGCGGCTGCTAAAGTCCCCCGAGATGTTTCGTCGTCCTATTTTTCCGATTTGGCTCACTTGTGGCATGTTCTGGGGTGTGAATTTTCTAGCGAGGACAAGCTTAGATTATCAGGGAATGGGTCGGTACCTCATTCCTGGACTATTTATTTCAATGCCTTATTTTTTCGATTTGGGCTTCAAAAGTAGGCTCTGGATCCTATTTGGGATCATCTTACTCGCATTTCAGTTAGGGTGCGCGATGCTTTTCCTGCGAGGCGGCTGGGTAGCATAATATCGATTCAAGCGTTAATGAAGCGCTTGAGCTTGTGCATGATTTAAACTGAAGCAGAGCATCGATAAGCTTTCATATTCAATTCCACTGAAGAGAATAGAAACTTCATCTCCCGGCAAAGCAGATCCGATTGAAAAAATAATCGGAAGAAAGTGCTCTGTGGACGGGTGCGCCTGTTGAAAGTGAGGATGTTCCTCGAAGGCCATCAAGGTTTCTACATCTTTAGTCATGAGGCAGTGAGCAAGCCAGGATTCAAATTCAGTTGCCCATGGGAGACCCGGACTACTTTTCTTCGACCATTGAATCTTGCCTAAGTTGTGAACGGCTCCGCCTGAGGCCATAATGAGTACCCCTTGTTCACGAAGCTTCGAAAGTACATGACCCATCTTTAAGATCTGCGCCGGTAGAAAGTTAATAGGGAGGCTAATGCGCACTACAGGCACATCACCCTTTGGGTAAAGGTGTGAAAGGGGGATCCAAATCCCATGATCAAGTGGGCCCTCTGAACCTAGACTGACATTCATTCCTGCTTTTGCCAGGAGGTCTGCGACATCATCTGAAAGTGCGGGTAAGCCAGGGCAAGTATATTGAATTTGATAAAGGTCTTTCGGAAAACCCGTGAAGTCATGTTGAATACGATTTTGTTCGCACTTCAGAACGTGAATTTGATCATTAGAGAGGGAGTGCGCTGAAATGCAAAGAATCGCTTTTGGTTTTGGAAACGACTCCGCATAAGCGAGCAGCGTTTCTTGATACGGATCTTCTCCGTAAGCGAGCATTGGAGTTCCATGACTAAAGAAAACGGTAGGGTAACGAAATGCCGCCATATGCCATAAGGATAGGGCAAAGTGGGGCTACGATCAAGTTCAAATCTTGAAGTAGAGATTCAAACGGCCATAGGCCGAAGTTTCATACCAAGTCTTTTCAAGGCCAAGTCCTTTGAAAATCGGGAGAGCCATTTCGATCGCATTCTTACCTTCAAGTGGTTTAGCCATTTTTAAAATCAGAGATGCGATCTTCTTTTTAAGTCCAAATACGAGGTGACTCGGCAGATCGTATTCGGGAATGCCGCGGATGATTTCCTCAGGCGTTGAGAGCACCTTCTCGGTGGTGATCAAGATCTTTGGAGAGCCCTTCTCGATTTGAAAGCCGAGTTTAGTGCTGATTCGAAGTGGGAATCGGATGGGGTGATTTGGATTAATGAGAATGCCCGTGATTCCCTTGTTGCCCTCATAGATGACATCAATAAATAGTTCAGGTGCCTGATTTGACTTATTCAGGATAATAAAAGCACCTTTGGGCCCTAATTTTAAGTGGTCTTCTTGCATCATGGCATCCCAAAGCTTGGCGTCGATCGTCGTTTTCAGGAGTCGATTTAAGTACTCTTCTGAAACACTGGTCACGACATCGGCTTGGGCTTGGGCAAGTTTTGACTCTAGTTCATCCCGTGCAGTCTGTTGATCAATATCACTCAAGATACGAACGGGGGGTTGTGCGGGAACGTGGTTTACGCAGTCATCACGATACTTCGCATAAAGATCTAAGGTACAAAGTGTTCCAGCAATCCCAAGCGACAGCTGATCACGATTCGGTTGAGAGAATAGGGCCGTATCAAAACGAGTATAGAGGGCGTCTGTATTAATGGAGAGGCCGGTCGGTAGACTTTTACTGAAAACGGTCTTTAAGATCTTAGGCCCGATAGTGGTTTTCAGGGCGCTTCCTACTTGGGTAATAATCGTCCCTAGGATGTTCTTCATTCTTTTTTGAATGAGTGGCTTAAAAGGCTCAAACTCCACCGATCGAGAAAGTGAGCTCAAACGAATGGTCACGGGGTTTACTCTAATTTGATTGGAGGTGATGGGGCCATGGGATTTGTTGTCAGTCGTGATGATGTCGTTTAGGTGGTTTGCGACATAAACAGGTAGTGAGTCCAAATTGAAGCTTTTTAAATTAAAATGAAACGCGGTATCTCGGACGGCTTCGAGCGAAACATCAAACTCAGCTGGCTCCAATGATTCGGGAACCTGAACCGTTGCTGGATCCAGAAATGCAGTCAGATAAGACTCCATTGCCTTGGTCTTGGGATTTGTAATCATGAAATCAATTTGAATGCCGTCATTAAGACCAATATCCACCCCTTGAATCTGTGCCGTTGCATCCAAATTCAGTATTGGATCATCAACATTAAGCTTCTTCGGTTTCGCATGAAGCGAATGAACACTGTAATAAATTTTAGGGATTCTGATTCTCAGCACAGCACTTCTGGCGTCCACGTGAAAGACACTTGAGATCATATTTTGGACATTAATGAAGACGGGATCACTGGAAAGGTCGTCCATCGTTAAATAGGGGTCTGAATCCAAAGTCGTTTCATCGGTTAAAAAGTCACCAATGTCTGTATTGTTTAAGATGACTCGGGTTTTATCGATGAGCCAACTGGTCGATAAGGGATCAATTCGAGTTTGAAGAATAAGGTCATCCTTGGCAGCGAAGGATTCAGTCATGACAAAGAAGCTGATGAATGCGAAAAATAAAGATTTCATGGATTAAATCGTTCCTTCGTCTTTGAGTTCAGCGGAGATTAAAAGTCCACGGTTCGGCGTGATGCGAATATATTTAGGATTGAATTGAAAATCCTGAACTTTCAGTGTCTTTTCAATGGGAATGTTGATCGAGGTTGGAAGCAAGTGAGTGAGTTCTTTTTGAAGGGAGCTGATAAACCCGCCTTTCACTACGCTGGTCATTTCGCTCAAATTACTGGGACAATCTGAAGAAGAACATGAGCGAGGAGTGATGTAATCACCCTTGGGTGTGAATGGAAGGGATGTTGTCACTAAAATATTCGGTTGTCCTTTGTTGTCCGGATAAATTCCAACTAAGTTGAAATTTACTTCGAGGGGAACCTTAACGATTTTACCAGAGCCAAAGTAGTATTCAATCAGATCACCGAGTCTCAGCTTAAGGCTCTCTCCGAGAGAGGTGCCCGCTTTAATTGTTTTCTTAATGTCAATTTCGAGATTGAGAACAGCCGCAATGGAGTTTCGTGCCGGATCAAAGCTGAGCCGAACTCCTTTTTTCGAGAGTTCTACGCCGGGTGAGGCGCCCGAAGATTTGTAGAATTCCTGAATTCTCGCCTGGAACGCGTCCGAATGAACGATGTCTTTTACAAACGACTCGTAAAGCAGGACCCCGACGTCATCATTCTTATTCATCGTTTGAATGTCACGAGTCCCGACAAGGCTAATCGGGTTCAGGTTAACAACACATTGGTTGTCGAAGCATACGTGTGCTGCGATTTGTGCTGAGAACTGATTGGTGTCTTTCACGAATTGAAGGTAGCTAAATAAGAGCTCTCCATCAACACCGCCGACGAGTTTCTTTAAGCCAGGTGCAAGAGTTGAATCCCGCAAGAGTTGATCGGAATTGAAAGAATACTTAATAGGCGGTTCTGCCTCAATCTTTTGTGCCGCAATCTCAATGTTGTCTTGAATCGTTTTTGCAATTTTAGTTCTCATTGCGGCAATGATGTTCTGTTCTATTTGTTGAAATTGCTTTCGAATGGATGGTTCATCCGCATGCAGTAGGTTACCGTTAGATCCGATATCTAAAACAAGGGGCTCGTTATTGACTGTAAGCGGACCAAGGTTCACGAAGAAGTCGGGTTCTGATCGTCCGACGAGATTCGTATGGAAACTCTTCAGGTGAATTTTTGTTCCGGTTTCTGCTAAATCAGTGGTGAGCCGAACATCAAATCGGATGGGAGTAGAATTGGCCTTTAAGCCAACGGTAATTGGACTCGATTCAATTTCAAAGGCTTGATCGAAAAGTCCTTGAGGGACATGAATGGTAAGTTTTTCGGTGCTGACTTTGAGGCTTTCGATTTGCCACCGAGCATGCACCTCAAAAGAATTGGTCGATAATTTAGTGATTTCGATTTTGAGTCCGGACCTCGGTAGGGTGAATTGCGTGCGAATAGCAGAGATTCCAAGAGAGATATTGTCCTGGATGCCAAGGGTTTTCAGGATTTCTTTCAGGGTCTCGGACGGGGTTTTAAGTGGGATAATTTGCTGCGTGCCATTTGCACGGAAGCTCATGGCTGATCCGTTAATGTCTGCATTGACCACTCGAGCGATGATTCCACGAACGACGGTTTCAATGCTTTCAGGGCGAACGACTGTGTTTCCGACTAATAGGGTGGTGTGAGATTGGGTGGCGAGTGCTGGAA
>CAIOKW010000017.1 GCA_903858975.1 Oligoflexia bacterium
ATGAACCCGGCAGCGCCGGTAATTAAAATTGCTGCATGCATAAATCCCGAAAATACCATATGACGCATCAATTCAACAAATTATTAGAGTCTCAGCTCTCCCTAATTCAAATACCACTCGAAATGCGTGATTTACTCTTAGCTAAAACTGAGCCATAAATTTAGGAGGGCCAGTCTATTTCTATGACAAAGAAAACAATACACTTAATAAGACATGCTGAGTCGTCCGCCAATGTAGCGGGAATTGTTTGTGGAAGCTTAGACTACCCATTAACAGATTTAGGCCGGAAACACGCCCTTTCACTCAGCCAAGCATTCCCATTTCAAGCAATTTCATCCCTGCCGTGCTTCACATCCGACCTCATTAGAGCGACGGAAACGGCAAAACTTTTGGGCTTCTCCGAGGTTAGAGCTCTAGCTGGATTAAGAGAAACCAATACCGGCCGATCAAGTACTCTTAAGACTTCAGAATTTCAGATTAAGCATCCGCAATTCAATCATCACGAAACAAACTTGGACGAACGATATCAAGACGGCGAAACAACACGTGAAATGATTTCTCGCTCCTGGGCCACCTTCAAACAAATAATAGAACCAGAACTTGAAGTTTCAAATGAGATAGTGATTGTAGCCCATGGCGGCCCGCTCAACGCCATTGCTGGTAGGCTACTGAAGGCCGAGTTTGATGCTTTTCCAATGTTTCTTTTCAAAAACCTTTCTATCATGACACTGATAAAGCCGACCCAAATCAAAACTCACTGGGTCATGGACCTTTTTCATGCACCCTAAGCCCCTTATTATCAACCGCAGCTCGATTGTAAAGGGTTCACATACCCTATCTAGAAGCATTGAAGAAAGAGTTGTGGAACCCTTATCATGGCTTGCCGAGAAAAATCTTAAATTCAACTACTCGATAGCCAATGAAGCCTCAGCAAGCGCCCACACTCTCGAAGCACATACCCATTGCATAATGAATCGACCACACAGCGAAAAGGGACTTAACTTGTTGCGCATCGCAAAGGAAGCCGGAATAGTTACCATCGTTGATATTGATGACATTCCAATTCTATTTCCAAAGGGTGATCTCGCCGCCCTAACAAATCAAAGCAAAAAGTGGTTTTTGATGTGCGCAAAAGAGGCTGATATTATCACTTCCTCCACGCATGCAATTAGTAATTGGATAAAAGAAAACGTTCGCCCTGACGCCAGTATTGTGATTCCTACAGCAATGAATTTTCAACGGTTTGAATCTAGTCCTGCGCCTTTAGCTTCCCATATAGAAAATTCAATCAGCATTACTAATGCGGGTTCCATCAAACTTGGAAACTTTAAAGAAAGCTGGCTTCAAACCACCTCTAAGTTCTTAAAACAGACGGGTTGGATGCTAGATCTAATTTCGGATCAAGACACTGATTTTCATGCTGACTTCCCCATTCGAAAGCTTGGGCAAATGCCATGGAGAACCCACAAAGCCTTTTTACTCAAGAATGCTTATCCGCTCGCATTAGTGCCATTAGCAAGTCGTGAAGATAGCATGCACATGGAATATGCTAAACTAAAGACTCCGACAAAATTCATTTCATATGGAGGCTCTGGCATCCCCGCAATTTTTTCTGATAACCCGATTTATGCAAACCATGTTTCACACGGCATCACGGGATATATCGCCGGGAACACGGCCGAAGAATGGCACAACGCCCTCATGGAAATGACATCAAATATCGGACTAAGAAGGAAAATCGCCAATAACGCCAAAGAGTTTGTACGAACCCACCATGAGATTTCAAAAAGTGCAATGGAGTGGTTGAGACTGTTGGGCTAAATTTCAAAATGCAGCTATCCATTAGCCAAGCTACTTTGAAATCTGCTTTAATTACACAATGGTCAATTTATCGCTAACCTGTAAAGTCTCTTAAAACACTGAACTGCTGAAACCAGCCTGAGCTATTCACCCAAGGCCTTTGCCAGAATGTCGCGGACGCCTGCAAGCTCCGTCTTCACTGAATAGTGATGATTACCAATGAAAAAGCCCCACTTGTCAATCCGCTCGGCATTTTTCAACTGCCCATGAATCTCGTAATCAAAATACTTTACCACTTCATTCTTTGCAAAGTTTCCTGCCACTATGGGGCGGCACTCAACGCCATTCCTTATTAAGTGCTCCACCACGTCACGCCTTGAGTTAGCATCACCATTCAAAACAAAACTGAATCCAAACCAGCTACTAGAGCCAATTTCCTTCTGCGTCCGTACCCCCTTGAGTGAGCAGAAGAGCTCTTGGAAGACTCGAGCATTTTCTTGCCTTTCGGAGACAAATCCTGGGAGCTTCTTGAGCTGACGAATGCCGATGGCCCCGGCCATTTCCAATGGGCGAACATTGTATCCCGGCAGGACAAACTTAAATGACTCATCGAAATCAAAATCACTCTTCGTACCCGTTACTCGGTTATGTTTTGGTAAATTTCTAGTCCAACCATGTGCCCTGAGACACAAAAGAATGTGGTACAGCTCCTCGTCATCCGTTACAACAAAGCCCCCCTCCATAGTGGCCATATGATGACTAAAAAAAGTACTGAAAGTCCCCATAATCCCAAAAGTACCCGCTTGGCGCCCTCGGTAAACTGCACCCATAGACTCACAATTATCCTCGAGTAAGATTATATCCCTGCCGGCTATGATCTTTTGGATTTCATTAAAGTCATTAGGGTTTCCAAGGAGGTTGACGGCCAATATGGCGCGAGTATTTTCGGAAACCGCGCTTTTGAGATCCTCTAGATTAAAGTTTAATGTATCGATATCGACATCCACAAACTTCAATTTAAGACCGTACTGATACAAAGGATAATAAGTAGTGCTCCAAGAGACCGCCGGCACAATGACCTCATCTCCCCGTTTGAGCTTGCCTTTAATGGTATAAAAAAGCGCTGCAATCATTATTAGATTGGCAGTTGATCCAGAGCTGCACATGACAGCATAGCGGCTACCGATGTATTTACAGAAGTCCTGCTCAAAGGTCTGCACCTTTTCCCCCATTGTGAATCGATCGAGACTGACCGTTTCGCGAATCGCCTCTCTCTCAGCGTCGTCCCAAGTTGTGGAAGCCAAGGGGTACAATAAACCCATATGCAAATACTCCGTTCTGTGAGGCTAAAATAGCCGTAAGCCATGAAAATTTCAATAAAAAATTGATTTTTAAACACGCCGCTGGTACTTTGTTTTAGGCGGAAAACTTAAATGAAAAAGGCATTAATTACCGGAATAACTGGGCAAGACGGATCCTATCTTACTGAGCTGTTGCTGGAAAAGAATTATGAGGTTCACGGCATCATTCGCCGCTCATCTAGTTTTAACACGGGTAGAATCATTCACCTTTATAGGGACTTGCACGAAGTAGATAATCGCCTGTTTTTGCACTATGGCGATATGAGCGACGCAAGTGGCTTAGAGAAACTAATCAACCAGATTAAGCCAAGCGAGATTTATAACTTAGCGGCACAGAGCCACGTTCGCGTTTCCTATGATTCCCCAATCTATACTGCCGACACAACGGGCATGGGCGCCCTAAGGATCTTGGAAGCCATCAAGAACTCTGGCATTGCAGGTGACGTCAGGTTCTATCAAGCGTCTAGCTCTGAGATGTGTGGGAAAGTCCACGCCGTTCCCCAGTCCGAATCCACCCCCTTCCACCCCAGGAGTCCCTATGCCTGCGCAAAAGTTTACGCCCACTACCAAACCATGAATTACCGCGAGAGCTACGGATTGCACGCGTCGAATGGGATTCTATTCAATCATGAAAGTCCTCGCAGAGGAGAAACCTTCGTAACTCGCAAGATCACCCGCGGAATTGCACGAATCATCGCCAAAAAGGAAAAGAAGATTTACCTGGGTAATCTAGACGCAAAAAGGGACTGGGGCTATGCGAAGGACTACGTTGAGGCAATGTGGCTTATGCTTCAACAGCAAAATCCAGATGACTATGTGATTGCAACGGGCCAAACCTGGACCGTGAAGGAATTCCTAGACAAGGCTTTTGCACTTTTTGAACTCGAAAGTTCATCTTTTTACGAAATCGATCCAAGATACTTCAGGCCCGCCGAAGTGGACCTACTGATCGGCGACGCAACCAAAGCAAAAAAAATCCTGGGCTGGGAAACCAAGACTTCTTTTGATTCGCTTATTCGAATAATGGTAAAATCTGACCTGGTCGACCAACTTGGCACGCACGAGCCCGCTAAGATCCAATCCATTATCGGAAAAAGCGCATACAACAATATTTTCGGAGCATGACATGAAGATCGCCCTTTGCCTCCTTACTAGGAATGAACACGAATGCCTAAAGGTGATCTTCCCAAAAATTCCGCCACCGACTCCTGAATCTGGATACGACTCAATCTATGCGATTGACGGAGGGTCCGTAGATGGAACTATCGAGTATTTTAAAGAGCATAATGTCCCCGTAATAGGACAATCAAAACGGGGCCGGGGTGAGGCCTTTCTGCTTGCGTTCAAGCAAATTGATGCTGATGCCTACATCTTTTTTTCCCCAGACGGAAACGAAGAGATTGACGACCTACCGCAATTCAGAAAACACCTTGAATCCGGCGCGGACCTGGTGATTGCCTCTAGAATGATGCCTGGCGCCTTTAATGAAGAAGATGTGTCTTTTTGGCGGCCCAGAAAATGGGCGAACAAAGTCTTCAACCTTTTAGCCAATTTATTCTTCCGAGATTCTAGCCATAATTCATTCGTCACGGATTCGATCAACGGATACCGAGCAATAAAAAAAACCGCCGCCAACACGCTTGCGCTCGATGCATCTGATTACACCATCGAATACCAGATGACCATGAGGGCACTTTCCACTAACTTAAACATTCAAGAATTCCCAACCCATGAGGGGCAAAGGGTTGCGGGCGAAACTGGCGCGCAAAGTATTCCTACCGGTGTTCGATTCATCAAGCGCTTCATTTCCGAGCTCAAAAGGAAGAATGCAAAATGAAAGTCTGGATCACCGGTGCATCAGGAATGGTCGGAAAAAACCTGATCGAAGCCTCAGCGGGGCTTTCGTATGTGATTTCCGGTACAGGAAGAGATGTTGACTTGTTTGAGCCAGCCGCCATTCGGGATCATATCAGGGCTTTTAGGCCAGATCTTATAATTCACGCGGCAGGCAAAGTCGGAGGCATTCAAGCGAACATGGCAGCTAAAGATTCATTTCTGTATGAGAATACAGTCATGGGTTTGAATCTCGTTCGCGAAGCCAGTAGGGCTAAAGTGCCCAGACTTCTGAATCTTGGTAGCTCTTGCATGTATCCGAAGGATTTGGGTAAACCGCTGGCAGAGCAAGACCTTTTGCAAGCGCCTCTGGAACCGACAAACGAAGGGTATGCTCTAGCCAAGATCGTGGTCGCAAAAATGTGCGAGTACCTTACTAAATCCAATTCTGCCGTTTCTTACAAAACTTTGATTCCATGCAACCTTTATGGCAGGTGGGATCATTTTGAGTCCAGCCGCTCTCATTTAATTCCATCGATTATTGTGAAGATCCGAACAGCTATGATAGAGGGCATTCATGAAATCGAGATCTGGGGAACAGGAGAGGCTCGGCGCGAGTTCATGTACTCCGGCGATTTCGCCCAAGCAGTTTTTAATCTCATTAAACATTATGACGAAATTCCTGAATATTTGAATGTGGGCCTCGGGTATGACTATTCGATCAACGAATACTATCAAGCGGCAGCGAAGGTTGCTGGGTTTCACGGAACATTCCGACATAACGCTGATCGCCCAACTGGAATGAAACAAAAACTAATGGATATTGGCAAATTGCCTGATTACGCCAAAGTCGATTCTGGACTTGAACAGGGGCTGCTGAAGACATTTCAATTTTATGTTGCCATCCAAAAAAGTAATCACTGAGATAAATATTCCATCTCTCGGCTTCACCCACTTGGGGCCCGTTAAGCCCCTCTCTCCAGAAGCCATGGAGTACATACGCAATAGATCAAATCTGATTGTTCCGACTATCTTAGCGGATGATTGTATTTTTTTCCTGAATATAGGAACAACAAGCGCGATTCCAGGAAATGCACATGCTTGTGTAGTCTGGAGTGGCGACGCCAACTTTCTGAGTAGAAACCGCGACGCTGCACTTTTGCAAACACGTTACTTCATCCTCGACGGAGAGAAGCCTTTCTTAAAGCTAGCTACAGGGGACAATCCCGACGAATTCATGATCGCATTTAGAACCCGGCACCTTACAGCTCTGCGGACTGAAATCGTGCGTGCTCCCCTGGACTTTCTTAGGAAGTCCGCACCGATAAAAAAAGCTCAAATTGTACTCTACCCGCTTATCAGCCCTACACATTTTTGGACATGGGGAAGTGGTAGAGAAGAAACCCTCGAGGACGACCCTTGGGCATTCGCCGTTGGTGATTCTGCTCCCAAAAGGGTTTCAGAGCACATTTCAATGGCTATGGGCACTTTTGATGAGCCCACCTTACTCACCGTTAATATTTCTTTAGATCAGTTTCTATCGGCTCCACCTCCAGTTCCGACAATTAACCACTCCTATGAGTCTTGTGCAAAGGCTGCATATGCCGGTGGGCACATAGTCAACCTACAATCGCATCGTGGACTTTTAAAGACTGTAGAGCTAACAGACCTCCTCACGGAAACTCACAACAAGGTCTGCTCTTTTAGTATTGTCATTCCTTATTACAAACACTTCGATCTACTCAAGGACTGCCTAGAAAGCATCAGCAAAGCCATTTCGTTTGCGCCCAACACGGTTTCAGAAATTGAGGTCATTCTGATCAATGATGATCCGGGGATCAATTTGACGTCGGCGTTAAAAAGTCTTTCCTACTTAACCCAGCTGAACATATCCATAATCGAGAATTCAGAAAACCTGGGTATCACAACTACCTTAAATACGGGCATCGCAGCGGCCCGATATGAATGGATATTATTCGTGGATTGTGACGATGTATTGTCAGAGAGTTGCTTCGAGTCATTGGTTCAGGCAATAAAATCCCACCCTGAAACAGGCTATATCAGTACCAACATGATCGATTTAGTTCATGAGACCGGAAAAACATTGCCCAGGCCTAGAACTGAAAATCAAGAGCAGCTGATGAATGGGATGTTTGCTGGACACCTAAAATGTATTCGTAAATCCGCGCTCACCATCCTTGGACTTCTAGACGATGCTTTCGAGGGTTGTCAAGACTTTGAGTTTGCACTGAGATATAGTTTATTTGGTCCCATTTTATTCAGTGATGCATTCGCCTATCAGTATTCCTGGCACCGAAACACCCAGTCGGTTTCAAGATACCATCGAAACCGGATCACTGCAGATAAGGCCAGGGCTTTTTATCTTTGGTTACAACAAATGGGCCCGCTTCCAATGAAAAGGGATCAAAGACTGAATGCCCTAAAATCAGCTTCGATGCGGTTTCACCAAATTGATGTCAGACAGAACGACTCCGATACGTAAAGAAGCAAATGAGAATTCGTTATGAAAACAAACATCTGTATAAATCAAATCTTCTTTCGCCCCGAACAAGCAGCTCGATTGGATACTGCCTTCGTCCCTTTTGACAACTCCAGGTCAAACAAGCCCCTTCAATACGAGTATGGGGTGATGTGCGACATCCATGACCGCCAACTTCAGCTACAAGCAGAGCTCACTGGCGTGGTGTCTTATAAATTCGTTGAAAAAACGAGGGTTTCCCCAGCTGATTTCTTACGTTGGATTGATCAGAACCCGGGATATGACGTGTACTTCATTAACCCCTTCCCGCATGAAAGTTACTTCGGCTACAACATTTGGGATCACGGAGAGAATTGCCACCCCGGAATCATAAGCCTCGCTCAAGAAGCCATTGACGCAACCGGGGCAGAGATAAACTTATCGGCACTTCCACGGTCCACTAAACATAACCTATTGTTCTGTAACTTTTGGGTCGGCACAGCGGCTTTTTGGTACAAATACATGAAGTTCACACGACCCCTGGCTGAATACATGATGTCAAAACCAGAGAAGTACTTTTCAGCCGCAAAGTATCACGAAGGTGTTCATGCTCCCTACTTTCCTTTTATAACCGAAAGACTTTTTACAACCCTTCTTTCTACAGATCCGTCCATCAAGTCCCTCGCGTGGCAACATGATGAGGATTCGGTAGTGAATAGAATAAATGAAATTAAGATCCATAATATCCACGCACAAGTGAAGCCATGCATTGACCTTCTTGATAAAATCCTCGAAACCAATGAAAACATGGCTATAAAGCGTTCACTTTTTAATGAGATTACGAGGCTTGCCTGGAGGTGGACATGAATACTAACGAAAAACTAAAACACCTATTAGCCTATCTCAGATCTTCCTCAAATGAGGTAGTTCAGGACCAAGCTATTTCAATCAGTAATCTTTTTATGTCCCTTTACCGCATTAGACCAGATGTGGAAGCAGCATTTGATATCAATACTGAACCCGGCCGCCGTGGATTCATCGATTGGATCTTCAGATATGGATATTCTGAGATGTTTTCCCACTTGGTCTCAGGTGAGTTTACGGGGTCCGAGAAACCAAGCAATTTTGGAGTGAATGCCGTTGGATACTCGAAAGGCGAACTCGGCTTGGGTGAAGATATCCGAATGACTTGTCGTGCATTGATGAGCGCAGGAATACCCATTAGCGTTTTTCCGATATCGGCTAATAATGGGCTTCCAGAGATGGATCAAAGTCTCGTCGCTTATGAGCGGACCACCCTGCCCCACCCGATTTCAATCTTCAACATGCCACCCATGATGCAATTTGGATTACTCTACCGGCATGGAGGCTCGATCTTCAAAGACCGCTACAATATCGGATTCTGGGCCTGGGAGCTAGAACGCTGGCCAGTAAAAGCCAACCATTGCTATGAAGTAGTAAATGAGATCTGGACCATCAGCAACTTCGTCAAGGATTCCTTTTCCGAGGCCATCGGGATCCCGATACACGTTATGCCCCAAACCGTAATTGTGCCTGACCCAGTACCATTCGACTTTTTGGCGTATGGAATTAATGCCAATTGTTTCAAGTTTTTGTTCGCATTTGATTTCAATTCCTCGACTCGGAGGAAAAATCCAGAAGGATGCATCAAGGCATTTAAGTTGGCTTTTGCAGGGAATGAAAATGCATCGTTAGTCATCAAAGTGATGGTGGGTAACGAATCGAAACCGGAATGGAAAGCGCTGCTAAAAGAAATTGATGGTGATCCACGAATCATAATCATCAACAAGGTGATGAGCCGCGCAGAAGCCTTTTCTCTAATTTCAAGTGCAGATTGTTTTGTAAGTTTACATCGCAGCGAGGGCTTTGGAAGAGGTATCGCCGAAGCGATGGCATATAAAAAGCCATGCATCGTTACAAATTACTCAGGAAATACTGACTTCTGTAATGATGATAATTCATACCTGGTTAATTACAATCGGGTTGAACTCAAAGAGAATGATTATCCATTTATGCTTGGAGAAGTTAATTACTGGGCGGAACCATCAGTTGAGCACGCCGCTTTACAAATGCGCCGAGTTCTGGAAAACACTGATGAAAGAACCAAAAAGGGGGTTCGTGCATTTGAAACGATACAGGCAATGTATTCACCCGAAGTGACCTCAAAAGCCTATTCGCATAGACTTTACGAGTTACAACAAAAATTGTAAGCAGACTCCAAATCAGTGATCACTGGAATTCGACTAAGATCGATGCAAGACTGCGCTCCGGATTTGATAGCGATGACCCGCCTATCTGGGAATAAAGATTTAATCTTTACTTGATCTTCATGGTTGACCAAAAATGTGCCGTGGTATTGCCAAGCAAGGTACAGAACCACCCCTGCTATATACTGCGACAATCCATGAGTCTCCGCAAAAATAAGCATTGTTTGGACATGAGTACCAGTTGAAATCCAATCTTTGTATCGGGCAGCAAGAAGCCTACTCCCCCTTGCCTGGGAAGCTGCATACTTCCCACTGACTCCAACTGGGTTAATTCTGTAATCTAAATATACGTCTTGCAAAATGGCAGTCTTAAAAAATCTCACCCAAACTAACCAAAGAGCCATGTCCTCACAATGGGCAAAAACTGGGTCAGTTGGATATCCACCCAAAATCTCGAAAACTTCCCTTCGTGCTAGGATGCTACCATGGGGAAAGGGACACCACCCGCGATCGAACAATTTCAAAACTTCATCCCACGACCCACTTCGAATTTCATCACGATCATACTTGGGGTCCTCATGCAACAATCGCATCGAAGTCGCAACCAAGGTAAGCTCAGGATCGGAACGCATAAGCGCGAGCTGTGCGGCCAGCTTTCCGGGCCTCCAAACATCGTCGGCATCCAATCTAGCAATAAGTGCATACTTTGATGCCTTTAGACCAACATTTAATGCGCTGACTAATTTCTGATTGAAGGGCTGCCTAATGATTCTGACACGCGGATCAGCCAAGACAGGCAACACGCCCTTAATGGATTCAATCGGTACCGGTGAGGCATCGTCCACCAAAATCAACTCCAGCGGCAAATCCACAGTTTGAATTAATATAGAATTGATGGCGATCGAAAGATAGCCGAGCTCTTTTTCGTTTTGCGACGACAGGTAAACGGGCATAATTGTAGAAATGCCATCCATTAAAAGAGATATTGTCCCCAAGTTTCCCAAAAGTCGAGTGCTGATTCCTTCCCTTTTTATACCCTATTTACTTTGGGTTTGCATGGATCAACAAATCTGGACCTGGGATCTAGCCTGGTATGGCGAGCAAAGCCTAAGACTATTTCATTCGAATTTCCTCAAGATCCTTGATGTTGGTGAGGTAAAGGCTCCGGGACTGATGTGGCTAGGGGCAATCTCATTAGGAGTTCTTAGGGGGGTCCAAACGGAAACCGCGCTTCTTGCCGTTCCAATGCTTGGAATATTATTGTCCGCGTTCTTGACCTACTCATCGATTAGACGGTTTTCCAGCGAAGATAGCGCTGCTCCATTCCTGGGCGTAGTGATTCTGCTCGGAAGTCCGCTCGCCTTTGGAATGGGTACCCATTTTTTCACCGAAGCTCTACAAATCTTTAGCGTAAGCATTGCGATTTACCTCTCTACCTATGATTTTTTGGACAAAGAGATAACACTATTAAAGTTCATTACGCTTATTTTCTTTGCTGAAATCGTGAAGATTAGTTCCATTATCTACCTTATTGCTCCAGGCATCGCACTTTTGTACCAAATCCGCACATCAAACGTCCCAATCATTCGACGCTCTCGACACCAGAAAGTCGCCTGGATCGCCATATGCGGTCTAAGCGGTCTTCTGGTGACTGCTTGGTATTGGAGAAACGGGGCGAAAGTGATCGGGTTCATCAAGAGTGTCAGCACTGGAGAATATGCCCAACTCTATGGCTCCGAAGGCACCTTGATTCACAAATTAGCCATTTGGATAACTTCATTCAGTTCCGCATTGAATGCCAACGTCGCATTGATGAAATACACCCTGTTTGCAATTGCTCTTGCATTAGCAACCGCAAAGGGCCGCCTCATGACAAAAGCCAGGATCACTGGATTTATCCACCTTGCAAATATCGCGCTCGCAATATTTTTTCTCGCCAAGCAGACCAACGAAGAAACTCGCTATCTTGCCCCACTCATTCCAATGTGGGCATTCAGTGGCGCGATATTGATTGAAGGATCGAAACTCAAGATGAAAATCGCGCTCTCTCTTGTCGTCATTACCCTTGGTAACTACGCAATCCTAGTAGCCCATGTATTCAACAAAAACGTGAATTATTCCGGAAATCATTGGGCTGAGCCTTTTCACCGCTTTGCTTCTGAAAAGGCTAAGTTTCAGGAGCTTTCCGAGTCCCTTTGCACTCAGATCGACGGTGGAACAGTGATCTTCGGTGTTGATGATTATTACTTCAATTACAATTCAGCATTATTCTATTCGAAGCTAGCCATTGGAAAGCGGGGCGAAGACTGTCGTTTCACCAAGATCGGAATCGGCACCCGAGGTTGGGTCGAATTCCTAAATGACATCGAGGACCCAAGCACCAAAGGATTCATCACTTATTTAAATCCCTCAAATTTAGGGAGCGATAAGCTGAACGAAAATTCCAAAGCTGCGTTGGAATTAATGACAAAACGACAGGATTTCAAGTGGACTCGTACAGAAAACTACCTCTTTGGCATTCGAAGTAAACCATGACGGAATCCCAAAGAATCCTTGAAAGCATCATTAATCTCAGAAATGGTCAAACTCACTTTCAAGTCTGACTTGAGAGCCTCTACTGCATCGTACCCCCGCCAGAAGGCATTGCGCTTTTTTTGGGAAACCAATGA
The DNA here is from genome assembly GCA_903858975.1 of Oligoflexia bacterium. Classification (GTDB taxonomy): domain Bacteria; phylum Bdellovibrionota; class UBA1018; order UBA1018; family CAIMNF01; genus CAIMNF01. The sequence goes on from CAIOKW010000017.1 coordinate 12,371, forward strand.
ATGGGGGGTAGAGTTCACATTTCCCTCAAAAAACCGGTAATCACAAACAACCTTTCTCATGCCGGAAAAATCTACGGGGAATCTTGCGGCAATATTCAGGATGAAATAGTAGTCCTCGTGACTACTTAAAGGCTTTGTATAAACAATGCGTTTTCCCGATCGAGATAAATCAATCAGAAAACTGTGGATTGGAAGAAAATTTGTATTGAAGAGCTGGAAAAGTCCGCTTTTCTTGTTAAATGGCTTCTTAGAACGAAGCCGCCACTTACCATTTGCGCTTTTACTGTAAAATGCACGAGTGCAAAGCCCAGCTGCAAGTACAGCCGCTTTGTTCTTTTGAAGTTGTCCTATCAAGTAGCGATAAGCCCAAGGCTTAAGGACATCATCATAGTCGAGGTAGCCGATATATCGACCCGTAGCCTCACGAACCCCCTTATTCAGCAAATCTCCACGCAGATCTTTCTTGTTCGCCGTGCTACGAGAGTTGAGAATTCTGTAACTGCGCCCAGAACCTGCAGGAAAGTACCTCAGACAAAGCGCGTTGATTTCTGCCTTTAAGGCACCAGTGAGATCCTGGCAGCTCAACAATATCTCGATATCTTTGTATGTTTGTTTTTTTACAGATGCCAAAGCGTCCGCTAGCAGACCAATTTCAGCACCATTATGGTATCGAACTACAACACTGACTGTTCTATTACTCTTCAAATCTCCACCTCGTCTTCGTTGACGATTCTTTCCATGTAAGCTTTGTATGGACCCTTTGGAATCCTTTCAATGGCTTCAAGAAATTTGGTCTTGTCAATAAATCCCTTTCTGAAGCCAACCTCATGAATACATCCAACCATCAGTCCCTGTCTTTTTTGCGTGGTTGCGATCATCTGTGCCGCCTCTAGAAGCGAGTCCGGAGTCCCAGTATCCAGCCAATTCACACCGCGGCCAATGATTCCGACTCCCAACTCATCGTCATCAAGGTAGGTCTGGATCAAATCGGTGATTTCTAATTCACCCCGCTTTGAGGGCTTTTGCTTTTTAGCCCGCTCGACACATCTAGAATCAAATACATAGAGGCCGGGTATTGCATAATTGGATTTTGGCTCCTGGGGCTTTTCCTCAATACTGATAACTTTGCCAGTCGCGCGATCAAACTCTACAACCCCGTATCGTCTTGCGTCTTCAACATAATAACCAAAGACCCTCGCCTTAAATGAACCAGATCGAGATTTATGGGCCACGACAGCATCCTTGAAAAAAGAAATGTCTCCATAAAAGAGATTGTCGCCCAAGATGAGCGTGACATCATCCTTACCGATAAAGTCCGCACCCAGAATAAATGCTTCAGCCAATCCATTCGGATTAGCCTGAACTTTATACTGGAGTTTCACGCCAAAATCAGAGCCATCACCAAGTAAGTTTATGATGTAGGGAGTATCCCGCTCAGTGCTGATTATGAGAATCTCATTGATCCCAGCCAACATTAGTAAACTAAGTGGGTAGAAAATCATTGGCTTGTCATAAATGGGCAAGAGTTGCTTTGAGATAATCTGCGTCATCGGATAAAGCCTAGTCCCTGAGCCTCCAGCGAGTATAATTCCCTTCATAACAACCCCTTTATTTCGTTAAACAAAAGCATTATACTATTCTAATCATAACCGTCAATCAGGGAGTACAAACGGATGGGTCTAGCCGGTTACCTCAAAAGCCAACTTTTATTTCCTTTAGCGGAAGCCAATTCAAAGAGGCACATTCGAGAAAAGGTGGAAACCTTAAGGTTTGATTTAGGTCTATCCCCGATACTACGCGGAGAGCGCAAGCGGCATCAGCTCCACAGAATACTTTGCATTGCTGGTCAAAAAGTCCCGTATTACAAAGACCTCTTCAAAACTTTGCAGTTCAGTCCCGACTTAATTTTAAATGATATCAGGCACCTGCAGGCGCTACCCTTCTTGGACAAGGAAATTATCACCGAACAGGGCAATAGAATGCTTAACGAAGATTTTGCGATCAGCGAGCTTCATGAACGAAAAACCGGGGGATCTACAGGAATTTCGACAAGAATTTATTACGACAACGAAGCCCTTGACTGGACGGCTGCAGTTAGTCGTTACGCCCAATTGGCAACCGGTAGAAGACCGTCAGACCTCGAGCTGGTTCTGAATTCATTGCCCGGCACCGAAGGAAGCCTTAAAAACTTCTCGATTGGGCAACTCAAAGACTTAGCGATGAACCGAGTAAGCATTCAAACTCGCTCTTTGTCGGATTCTGATTTGAGTACCCTCTGGAAACGCATTTGTAAATTGCGCCCCTATTTGATTCAAGGGCACCCCTCAACACTTTATGCTCTCGCATTGTTTGTTCAAAATTCAGGCTTGCATGTCCTGGGAGCATTTCAGGTTTTTGAATCTACTGGTGAATCCCTAGACAGCTACAAGACCCGCACCATTAGTGAACAGCTAGGCTGCAGGATTCACAACCGTTATGGTACCGCAGAGTTTGGTGTAACTGCAGAAAGCACTGTCGATCCGACCCAGCTAGAAGTAATCGATTATATCATTCATCATGAAACCGTATCCCTCGGGAATGGTCTAGAGGAAATTATCGGAACCACTACGACGAACACAGCCATGCCGCTGATTCGTTACCGCAGTGGCGACATCGGTGAGTTGAAGCATGAAGCGAATAAAACTCTGATTATAAACCTCCAAGGAAGAGTCCATGATTTAATTGAAATTGATGGCAAACCTTACCCAACTCATTTCGTAAAGGGAATGCTGGATCAGATCGGCGGAGTTGATGAGTTCCAGATCGTACTCAAACGTAACGGCAACAAGATCATGAACCTCGTGATATCAGACGAATCGAAACTGCCGCTGATAGAATCCGAAGTCAACCGATTTTCAAAAGGCTCCCTTATTGTGAGGTCTGTCAAGTTCGAAAACCTGGTTCGAGTCGGTCTGCGAGACAAGCTCCGTTACGTAGTTAAGGAAGTCTGATGAACATTGAAAGAATTAAGGACCTGGTCATAGTACTTACTCAGAAGGAACTGAAAGCACGATACAAGAACATGAAACTCGGGTACCTATGGTCACTTGGGAATCCACTCGCCTATGGCCTAATCTACTGGCTAGTTTTCAAATATGTTATGAAGGTTAAGATCGAAGGGTTTCCTCTTTTTCTGGTTTCCGCCTTGTTTCCTTGGCAGTGGTTCGTTAATTCTATCAGCGTTTCGGCGAATACTTTTGTAAGCAATGCTTCCCTGATCAAAAAAGTGAACTTCCCTCGGAACATACTCTCCCTAGTATCGACCGGGCAGGACCTAATTCATTTTATTGCCGCTCTTCCCATCACTTTCATCTTCATGCTGATCTATCACAAGAACTTCAGTCCGATGCTATTTATAGGCGTTCCTTTGCTTGCAATAATCCAGCTCGGCTACACCTATGGCCTTGGGCTAATGATCTCCACCATCAACATCTTTTTTCGGGATGCCGAGCGATTGATTGGTATTTTCATAACTTTTCTATTCTACCTAACCCCTATCGTCTATTCGACAGACATGATTCCGGAGAACTTCCGACACCTAATTCCGCTTAATCCAGTTGCCCCATTGATCCTAAACTGGAGATCTCTTTTTCTAGAAGGAACTCTCAATTGGAATTATGTCGGCATCACACTCGGCTATGCAGCGCTCTTTATCATTACTGGTCACGCTATATACAGACGACTGTCCTGGAAGTTTGCGGAGTTTCTATGAATAAATCCATTGCCATTCAATTCAATCGTGTAAGCAAATCATACCCAATTTACAGCCATCTTGGGGCCGGCCTAAAAGGATTCATTTTCAATTTGCCAAAAGCCCTTAAAGGCTTGGCTCGGGAACGATTCACGGCACTTGAAAATATCAGCTTTGATATCAATCGAGGAGAAACAGTCGCCTTTATGGGAAGAAACGGGGCTGGGAAAAGCACTACTTTGGGGCTTATTGCTCAAGTCTTAAAGTCCACCAGCGGCACCGTGGCTGTGCATGGACGTGTGTCTCCTCTGTTAGAGCTGGGGGGGGGATTTCATTCCGACCTCACTGGGCGAGAAAATATTCTACTTAACGGTGTGCTTCTTGGACTCTCTCGGAAGACAATTAAGGAAAAGGAAGATTCGATCATCGGTTTCTCGGAACTCGGTAATTTCATTGATCAGCCCATCAGAATGTACTCTTCAGGCATGCTATCTCGGCTCGGATTCTCGGTCGTTGCGCACCTTGACCCAGAAATTCTCCTCGTCGATGAAGTGCTTGCAGTTGGAGACATTGCATTTCAGGAAAAATGTAAAAATAAAATCACAGAATTTAAGAAGAGTGGCGTGACCATCGTTCTTGTTTCGCATTCAATAGATGACGTTCGAAAGCTATGTGATCGCGTCATCTGGATCGAAAACCACAAGATACAAATGGACGGACCCACTACTGAGGTCCTCCCAGTTTACGAAAAGTACTTTGTCTAATTAAAAAGTCGCCGATAGCCAGTGACGATTTCTTCAGCGGTTACATCCCATGAGTACTCAGAAACAACTTTAGCAGGTAATTCTGGGTTTTTGGTAGCTGCAATTCCTTCACTAAGGCCTTTGCATATTGACTCAATGGAACGGTAATCCACATAGATGGCTTCTTTTCCGAAATATTCTTCTGCACACCCTTCGCTCGTAATCACTATTTTTGCGCCCTGTGAGGCGGCTTCGAGTGCTGCAATACCTGGAGTTTCACAAAGACTCGGTAGGGCATATACATCACATGCTGCGTATGCTGACTTCAACATATGCTCATCCTCAATAGGCCCCAAATGCACATGGCCTGGATAGGAGTCCTTGAACTCTTCGAAATACCCAGGATCCTTGACGTGGCCAATAGTCACCAGCTGCTGCCCCAGTTCCGCACACGCCCTTGAAAGAAGCTTCGTGTTTTTCCGCCGGTCAATATTCGCAACTGAAAGTATAAATGGCTCTTTGATGTTAAATTTTGAGCGAAAAAGATCTGCCGTTCCGCGACTGGAGTATGCGACTGAAATACTGTTTCTACTTTTCAACCACTTAGCGGCATCTACTTCAAAATATGCCGAAAGATTCTTCGCTTCCATTTCAGAGTTGGGGAACAAGACGTCTGATACATCAAGAAGCTGCCGGATACGATGAAATTGATAATCGTGCTTCGGAGGGGGGGTCCACATGATCGTCGAGATTGCAACCGGTACTCCATACTGTTTATACTTGAACACAAAGTGCTCAGTACCTTGCTCAGTCGAAAACTGGTGCGCGATATCAACGTCCATCTGTGGATTCCACTGATCAAAAAGCAACACCTCATGCCCCATTCTCTCTAGAGCCGCTTTGGTTTGAAGTAGCTGCACCTCTCCGCCGCCCTTTTGAAACATGGCGCCCGTCCAGGTATTGAATACAATTCTCAACTTTTTCTTCATGTCTTCCTCAAATCGACGATATGTCTAAATTTTTGTCTCCACCCTGTAAAGACCAAGTCTTCATAGTTGATAAACTTCACTTTTAACCCGGATTGCCAGCGGGCCATTAACGCATCTCTCACGCGCTCTTCATCGGCTGGATTTTCCAAGATAATCTTAGCTGTAGGTTCATCTTCACCTTTTTCGTAGACGATCTGAAATTCACGAATGCCCCTGATTTTGTGATCTAAGTAATCCATGATGTAATGTGTGGCGTACTCGACTCCCGCAATTTCAATCACATCATGCATTCGCCCCTGAATATCATACATGTACGTAGCATCAGGCTCCACCTGTACTGTTGCAATATCGCCTGTCTCATACCGAATCAATGGAAAGCCAAAATTTGTGAAATTAGTAATGATCAAATTAGACGCACTACAAGGCTCCACATAGAACGCACGCTCGAAAACCTTTAGCTTATTGTATGGATCGTCCCAACGCGTATGCGCCATCACTCCAAACTCAGCATTGCCATAACGGTTTACCACTTTACATAAGGTGTTTTTTTCGATGGACTCCACCATTTTTGGCGTAATCATTTCTCCCGACGGCTCGAACACTTGAAATAAGCGCTTTGGCTTATAGCCCTTACGCTCAATGTAGCTAGAAATTGCATACATACTCGATGGATGCCCCTGAACAAGATAGGCGCCCCGGGATTTAAGCTGACGATAAGCTCTCTCTAGCAATTCATCCGTGAAAGCCCCTACCATCAGTCGCTTCCGATTTTGCGAGAAGAGCTTCAGCCAATCTATGAACCTTGCTTTCAGCGGAGGAATACCAAAATCAATTTCGGCTGAGATATGCCAATCTGCATGGTAAGTGCGCTTACCGGCCATCTCGTACGCTCTCAAATTGATTGCAGATGTCCAATCCAACCCTTCATCGTCATAGTAAAATAGTACTGACTGTCCAGTCGATCCTCCCGTTTTACGAGGGTGACGCGGTAAATGTGTCTTAGACTTTATCCGTTCAGCCTGCTCTCTTACAATTTCCTTCGTTAGAATCGGCAAATCTTGGAAATGCCGGAGATCACTCTTTAGTTTTTCAATGTCAAATGAGTGCTTTTTAAAAAGGTCCTGGTAGTACGGAATTTCGCTCTTACAATGCAAGGCAAGTCGGTAGGCTGCATCCCTTTGAATCTGTAGCTGCTCTAGGCGCGGCAATTGTTCGTATTTCCGAAGCTCCAGAAGTTTAGGCTTTATACGGGGGCGCGCTTTTTTTTCAAGTATCGGATAGAGAATTAAGCCATTGAAAAATCGAATCAAAATTGCACCCCTTTATAGCGAACGATCATAGCTCAGATTTTTAAAACTCCCAACATCTTCTCTAAACGCTTCGCCCAAGTATTTTCAAGCGCAAGAGCGTCCGAGTCCTCAGGATAAGCCACCCCACGCTCCATAGCCGCAGAAATCTGCATCTCTAACATCGCCCCGTCCTGATACGGATAGAAAAAATCCAAGTATTCCTGAAGTGAATCAATATTTCGGGCGACAATAGGCTTCCCTGCAGCCATGTATTCAAAGAATTTCATCGGAAACATAGATTGCGTGTACTCGTTGAGTGGACACGGAATAACTGCAACATTAAATGCTGCCAAATGATCTGGAAGATTTTCGTAGCTTTTGGGGCCAAGAAAATGAATGTTGGACTCACCACGCAGGGCCTCCATTTGCGAATCTGGCTGCCCCTCTCCCACTTTACCAATGAGTACCCACTGCCAGTCCCGGCGCTTCCGCGCCACACTCAGGACCGAATCGACGTCAAATTTATAGGAACTCAGAGCTCCAATAAATCCAATTCGCGGCCCCGGGATAGATGAATACTCAATAGGTAACTCCCTCGCATTTCGCGCTCTTGAAAAATGCTGGTAGTCGACCACATTTCCAAAATAATACGTCTTCCCATGCGCTTGCTTTTTACAGTGTTCTTCTATTTTACGACTCGTACAAAAAACAGCATTAGCTGCTTGAAGTAGTTCGGCCTCATTTGAAAGGATGGTTTTAGGATCGACCCCGGGAGCGGCCGCAAGATCATCCACACTATGATAAACAAGTTTTTGGTAATCCATTGACTTAGCGAGTTTTAAAATGAGTGGATTATAGGTCCAAATGATTGGCTTTTTGAGCCCCAGTTTTTTTTGATAGTATTTTAGGCTTGCTTGAAGGAGCCAGTCATTGAAGCTCCTGACCAGTGAGAATCGATGAAACGGTACAATGACTGGCGAATACACAAATAGATTCGGGCGAACCTCTCGTACTCCACGGAAGAGCTTTTTAATCCGGTTCAGGATTCGGCTCAAATCAGCAATCTTGAGCTGGGGCTGACGAAGCCCCAGGGACTCGATATATAGAACTCGGAATCCCCGCTCCGTCAAATGAACGGCCGTATGTTGTTTATTCGTCCAAAAAGGATTATCCCAATCTGCGGTTGAGAATAGAATCACGGGCGGAAGATCTTTAATCAACTTGCGTTTCCTCGTTTCTCCATAGAATATCGGGCTTATCGTGAAAATTGAAGCAAAAATCAAATTCTGGTTACGCAGGACTCCTTGGTTAAAAAAAACCGTAAAGAAGGCTCTTCGAATTGATGCAGTGAATTCCCAAGTCGCTGAGCTTGAGCGAAAACTCATCTATAGCTACATCGAACGGCTTCACTCTCGTATTTCCGCTTTGGAGGAGCACGTCGGTAAAAAGCAAAGCGTGATCCTCAATTTTGACGACCCCCGCCCCCCTCGATTTGACGCGGTCGTTTCTCAGGCTTCCACCGCAGAACAAATACTTGAACCGACCTACGCACTTTGGTGTGCTCGACTCAATGAAAAACCGAATTTTCACCGAAAACTCTGGGAATATAACTACATCCTCCAAGCCCTAGAACAAAATCATAAACTTGCTCCCGGAATGAATGGACTCGGTTTTGGCGTTGGAAAGGATCCGATTGTTGCTTACATGGTGAGAACCGGCTGCAAAATTATTGCTACAGACCTTGACCCAGAATCCGCATACCAAGCCGGCTGGGTTGAGACCAACCAATACTCAGAAAAGCTGTTGAACTTGAATGAAAGAAAGATCTGCTCTGATAAAGCCCTCTTCAACAATGTTGAGCTCAGAAACGTAAATATGAACTCTATACCCGCTGAGTTGTCTCAGGAGCAGTTTGACTTTGTTTGGTCTGCCTGCGCCTATGAGCACCTCGGGTCCATCGAACAGGGACTCCAATTTGTCGTGAACTCAATGAGTTGTTTGAAACCCGGTGGAATCGCTGTTCACACGACAGAACTAAACGTTTCCTCAAATGATGAGACCCTAACCACTGGTGGAACCGTCCTCTTTAGAAAACGTGATATCGAGGATCTCGCATCAAGACTTAGGCGTCTAGGCTATGAAATCGATCTCAATTTTCATTTAGGCAGTCAAGCACTCGATCGTTTCTACGATGTTCCGCCATATAGCGAATTTACCCATCTTAAGCTAGAACTTGACCGTTTTATAACCACCTCTTACGGCATCATAGTCAAGAAACCTTCTTAGACTTCTGAAACCTAAAGTTACATGATAGGTTTACCAAGATGAACAAGCTACTTTTTTGCATTGGAACTCGACCTGAAGCAATTAAACTCGCCCCCCTGATTCTAGAGGCCAAAAAACGAGGGTTCACCACCACCGTAGTTACAACAGGGCAACATCAGGAACTTTTGGAGCCTTTCCTCAATTTTTTCAGCATCGCTCCAGACTTTCGACTAAACGTACTTAATCAAGGCCAGTCTCTATCGGGCCTCACCTCAAAGATCATCAGTGATTTTAGCCCAATCCTAACTTCTTTGAAGCCTGATCTTGTATTCACCCAGGGCGATACCGCCACAGCCTTTGCATGTTCACTGGTGGCCTTCTACGAAAAGATTGCCGTTGCACACATTGAGGCAGGCCTCCGCACACATGATAGCTATTCACCCTTTCCCGAGGAAATGAATCGGCAGTTAATTGGAAAAATTGCGAATTATCACTTTGCTCCGACAGATCAAGCAAAAGAGAATCTGATGTTAGAAGGAATTCGGGATAATATTTGGGTTACCGGTAATACCGGGATCGATGCCCTTCGCATTACCCTTGATAAAATTCCGGACTCTCCCGCCTCCAATAAAAAAAGAATATTAATGACTTGCCATCGCCGCGAAAATCACGGGGCCCCACTCGATCGCATTTGTAGAGCGGTACGTGCAGTTTTGGACCAACACCCAGATACTGAGGTCCTATTTCCGGTCCATCCAAATCCAAACATAAAAGAACGCGTTCAGGGACTTCTCGGTGACCATTCCAGAATTCATTTGGTCGATCCGCTCGGTTATGTTGAATTTGCGGCCGAGATGAAAAAGGCTTTTCTAATTCTTACAGATTCAGGTGGAGTCCAAGAAGAGGCCCCGTACTTAAAAAAACCCATTTTTGTCCTCAGGGAAACCACTGAGAGACCCGAGGGAGTTTCTGCCGGAGTGGCAGCGCTCGTAGGTTCAGATCAAGATAAAATAACCGAATATGTCGGAAGAGCCCTCACCAACCCCAACTATTATCAGTCATTTCAAAAATCAATTAGCCCTTATGGTGACGGGTTTGCGAGTACAAAAATTCTGGACGCCATTGCTCAATTAGGAAAATAAAATGATTAAGGTCCATTTTGAAAACCCTGAAATACAAGAAATCATCAGTAAGGCCATGATCCGTTCTTTTACGCATGGCCTAGTGACTTCAATTACTAGCGAGAACGCATCGATTTCTGTGAGCGATCAAATGCTTGCCGGATTTCAAAAACAAATCATATTTGGACCCATTCCCGAGACCCTTAAAGACTCCATGAATATACTGGGAGTGATTTCTAATGAGGTGATTGAATTCAAAACTCACAGACTCACTGAAAACCTCCACCTCAGATCAAGGCATCTCGAACGATATGATTTCGAAAAAGAGTGGAACAACCTAGGCTACGGACGAATCCATAAGGATGAAAGATCGATCTGGGGATTGGCCAATTCAGTATCTCTGAATTACTGTGGCGTCTTCGACTCGAAAGACTCCTCGATTCTCTGGTTCAATCGCCCCATCGGCCCTGTAGACGGCTTTGATTGGCGAATCATTGAAGACTTCGTTTCCTGCTATAGATGGGATGAAATCACGGCTTTGCCAGCTCTTGCTGAGATTCCCGCAAACTATCAGGGTGCGATTACGTTTCGCATCGACTGCGATGAAGCAATAGCAAGCGGACGTCCTCTATTTGAACTCTACAAAGAGCACCGATTTCCTTTCTCCCTTGCGATTAAGACGGAACAAGATTTTGGTGATGATTCATTACGCCTGATCTCAGATATTTTAGATGCGCAAGGATCAATTGTAATTCATTCCCATACCCATGCCCCCGAATGGGGAGAGCCCAGTCTCAGGGCGGGCCCAAAATCTCGAGGAGACGCATTTTTTGAGGCAAGCACCGCTCTTCAAGTACTTAATGAAAAAATTCCAAATTACAAGACAACCTATGCAGTATCTCCCTTTCACCAAAATCCAAGAGTGGCGATTCCAAAGTTAGTCCGGGCAGGAATTGACGGATTTGTGGGTGGAATTATTTGTAATGATCCCGAATACCTGATGGCTCGTGGTGGTGGAGTTCCTTTCTCAGAGGGCATTATTTCTCACTCAGAACAATGCATGTTCCACGGGGACTGCGTTCACCCCAATCAAGACTCACTCCAGATTTACTTCGAAGCCATTGAAAACGCATTGAAAACCGAAACATTTTTTGGATATCTCGATCATCCGTTTTCAAATTATCATTATGGCTGGAAATCTGAAGACGACCGTCTCCAAGCCCACTCGCGATTTCTCAATTACATTGATAAAAAAGAAGGAATCTGGAAGGCAAGTCTCAAGGATACGCTAGACTTTTTGTGGGACCGGGCTAACGCTGCAATGAATTTGTCAGGCGATCGCATTACTGTCACCTACCGCGCAAAACGCAGAAGCAATCAAGGATTGAAGGCGCGGTGGCGGGGAAAATCACACATACTCTAGCCTTCGCCTAGGTTGACTACTTAGGCAACCCATTTGAAATAATCAACTTTTCATGGAAAGATAGCCAAACATGAGAATCCTGAATCATCGCTACCTCATCACAATTATTGCTGTGATCATGTTTCAATATCCAACACTGGCCTTCCTCGTACACGGACTGGGCCACAACGCTACTCTACTGGACGCCTGCAAATGGGACTGCATCCACTATGTAAAACTCACGAATGAGTTGAAGCCCTCTGCGTTTTTTCCGCTCCTTCCCTGGTTAGCTCAAAGCCTTCAACGCATTTCAGGACTTGAATCGGTCCCTTCGCTTTTGTGGATCACCAACTTATTCAATATCGGCGCAAGCTTCTTAGCGCTCCTCTTGGGTGAGGCCCTTTGGGAGGAGTCTACATTTCCCTCAATTTTAGGATTTAAGCGAGAGTCATGGATCCTGATTGCATGCCTATCCCTTTACCCCCAGCATTTCTTTGGAATGATTGGATATCCAGAGCCGCTTTTTCTCTTTTTATTCGCGGGTGGCTGGCTTGCGCTTTGGAAAAATCGCCTGCTCCTTTCAGCGCTTTCTTTTTCGCTCACCGCTCTCGCACGAGCCCAAGGGATTTGGGTGGTTGCAATCCTGGGACTCTTTGCGCTTTACCACCTCTTGAGCAGCAAAGAAGCGCGTCTGAAATGGTTTGCGTTCGGACTGATCCTCGCCCTTCCCTTCTTGGGCCTTCTGATCTGGAACCATCAAATTACCGGAGATTTTCTTTACTTCTTGAAGGAACAATCCAAATGGGGAAGGTCATTCGACTTCCTTTCGGGGCTCAAAAACCACCTTCCCCGTTACGATGATTCCCGTTTCTTTGTGTACTGTACCCTGGGCTTAGGAATCGCTGCGTTCAGAAAAAAATCGGATCCGCGGTGGCTCGTCATGATCGCTACCATGATTGCATTTGCCGAACTTCCCATTTTCTATGGCGGTTACTATAGCTATGTGCGCTTTGTTTCGATTAATTTAGGTCTCTTTTGTCTCGCAAGCGAGTTTTTGGCGAGTCGGCCCATCCTGACTTTTCTATGGCTCGCCTTTAGCTTAACGAGACTTGCCATTGCCACCATGACCTATACCTCTGGAGTTTGGGCAGGATAAATCTATGCTTAAGTATCGAAAAGATATCGATGGCCTTCGTGCAATTGCAGTGTTGTCGGTTGTTTTATTTCACGCATTCCCCTCAATGATGCCCGGTGGATTTACTGGGGTGGATGTGTTCTTTGTAATCTCGGGTTATTTAATCTCGGGCATTCTCTTTAATGAGTTTGAATCAAATACATTTACCTATGCGGGCTTTTACACGCGAAGAATCAAGCGAATTATTCCCGCCCTCATTTTAGTGCTCATCTCAGTACTCGCCATGGGTTGGTATACCCTTCTTGCACAGGAGTTTGAATCTCTCGGTAAACATGCATTTGCAAGCGTCCTTTTTTTTCAAAACTTCAATCTCATCCATGAGTCGGGTTATTTCGATAACGCTTCTGAACTTAAACCGCTTCTCCACCTTTGGTCCCTTGCAGTGGAAGAGCAATTTTATATTTTTTGGCCACCCCTGATTGCCTGGTTGCTACGAAAGAAGAAATCAGTAACCCAGGGTATCCTTTGGGGCATTGGAATTTCATTTTTGGTGAACCTCCTACGCTTAGAAATATTTCCATCCGAGACTTTTTACGCCATATACACACGATTCTGGGAATTACTCGCTGGAGCGTGGTTAGCAAGGCTCCACTTTGATCACCCCGAACTGAAGTCTGGTTTTAAATTCTCAAAGTGGGCCTCACTGATTGGTCTTGCCCTTCTCGCCATTTCGTTTGGATGGATCAACAAAGAAGACGCATTTCCTGGATTCTATGCAGTGATCCCAATCTTAGGTTCAGTACTGCTGATCTCATCAGGGCCAAACGCACTCATCAATCGCTACCTTCTATCAAGCCGCGTACTCGTGTGGATTGGCTTAATCAGTTATCCACTTTATCTTTGGCACTGGCCGATTCTCTCTTTTGTTCGAATACTTTCACCAGCAACCGCACTGGGATTGGGAAATGCCTCGATGGTAAAAGGCATTTGTGTTTTCATCTCCCTTCTTCTTTCCTATGGCAGCTATCGCTGGCTTGAAACTCCGATTCGAAAGCGGACCCTCAAGTCTATCGGTGGAGTTCCGATCACCTCTGTCTTGCTACTTACATTTTTTGGGTTGGGAACCTTTGGAAAATTGATCGAATTAAATCAAGGGTTCTCCAATCGATTTGCTGGCAAACGAAATGAAGTGATTCTGAGGAAATCTGCAGATTTCGTACCCGTTCCCTTGAAGGAGTGTAACAAGCTCTACAAATCTGAAAACTTCACTGATTTGGATTGGTGCCTGACCAATTTGATTGAATCGAAGCAGGATGTTGTAGTGATCGGAGATAGTCACTCTACCTCTCACTCTGAAGCGCTCGCTCGATACTATTTGACCAAAGGACGTTCGGTTACTGCATTTGGCATTGGGGACACTCTAGGTTTAATGGGAGTTGAATCAAAAGTAGGTGGATACAGAACTGAAACTTCCATTTTCAGTTTCGCCATTCGAGAGAAAGCGAAGACGGTCATTCTCATTTCTCGTGGCCCGATCTTTATAGCTCCTCGAAAGACTAAGGACTTTAGGACCATTGGTACCCGTGATGAAAAAGATCACTCAGAAAAGAACCGAGAGAAGATCTATCAAAATGCGCTCGATAGAACCTTAAAAGAGCTTGATCTCGCGGGTATTGAGACCATTTTCTTCTATGACAATCCCGATCTTGGATTTACCCCCGAGGAACTATGTCTGAAAAGGCCGGTACAACCTTATGGAGTCGCACCGCTTGATCCTTGCGGAATTCCCACCACTCGCGTTCTGGAGCGACAAAAGACTTATCGTTCGATTGTCCAATCGGTGGTCTCAAAATATCCACATGTGAAGACTTTTGACCCTTATCCCTTCCTTTGTGACGATCGTCTTTGCTACGGCATCCGTGAGGGAACCCTCCTTTACAAAGATGCCCATCATTACACCCCAGAGGGTGCTGAATGGGTAGGACGCCATTTTAATTTTTAGCAGCCACTTGAACCACCTCATGAAACCGCTCCATCCTGAGTATGACGGAATAGTCCTCTTGGCGTTCAATCACATCGACAAAATCATGATCCGGTAGAATTTCGTCGGTGAGATAAGAGCTCTTCGCATGCATGCTCTGAGACAGGGTCGTATCGATTCCGCTAAAGTTTACAATAATTTCTGCAGAATTCGCCTTTAACTGGTCTTGGCTTAATCCAAAGAGGGGGCTCGATGGATCGATGTCGTGGGCAATGGTCCAAGAGAGTGCAAAGATGGGCGAATAGTCACGTTCTAGTTTCAACTCCTGAAAATCTCGATACCCCGTTTTAGCATCATCCATGACTAAGTATACCCGCACTCGGGCATCGGTGATGTGGTTCTGGCGCTCATTGGCAATTCGAAGCATCAAACACGGAACCCCATCGAATTTCTTGATCACTGCAAATCGACTAAAAACAACTTTCACGTGCGGCTTCGCAAAGCGAGCAAAGATCAGTCCCGTCATCACTGCGACTACGAATAGCCCGGTATAACATTCAAGCGTCACGACTGAGTTAGAGAGCAGCCCAATCGGAGATACCCGTCCGTATCCGATGGTGCCGAGCGTTTGAACGCTAAAGAAGAAACCCTCTAAATAGCGATTAAACCCCTCCGCATGACGAAGGCCTTCAAAGTCGGTGTTCGGAATTAAAAAGTAAATGAGTCCAAAGAGGGCATTAATCAAAAAAAACATGCTCGCAAACCAAAGACCAAACTTGGGCCAAGAGAGCCTGAGGAGATCATGATAGAGGTCGCGGTAGTTGACCCGCTTTGATTGGCTTTTGATATTGAGAGAGCCATCTTTTTGGATAATGCGGAATTGAGCTTGAGTAGGTTCAGACATGGATGAAACGATAGTGGAAAACCCTAAAAATGAGAACTTAATCTCTACCGGCCTTTTCTTCTAGCATCCGGGCCATTTTTTTGCTGAAATCAGGAAATGAATTCAAAAAGCTCCCTTCTAGCCCTACTCATCCTTCCCCTTCTTACTTCATGCGCCACAAGTTTTGGTACCCACACTGGGCCTGGCTTCATTTATACAAACCACTACGAAGGAGTGATGGTCACCGCTAATCAAGCGGGCCGAAAACGCGGAACGGCTTGTACCGAGAATTATTTTGGTCTTTTCACCCAAGGCGACGCTACCGTTTCGGCTGCCATGAAAGATGGGGCCATTTTCGCAGTGAGCTCTGTTGATCATTACTACAAAAGCATCATGGGCGTTTACGGCAAGATGTGCACGATCGTCACCGGAAATTAGGCTTCGTCCATGAAACAACTCAGACTCACTCGACATCGTATTTTCTTAAATGCGATTCTGATCTCTTTTGGGATTCGGTTTTCATTTCTCTGCATTCGGGCTTTTGGTGGATTGGTGATGCCACACGTCTGGCGCCAGACTGATACTCTGGGAGTGAGCCTTCGTTATTGGCTTCGCTTTACTCAAGAGTCAAACCTTGGCGCCTTTCATCTCATTTTGCCCGCGGTGCTCCAGGCGGGAGATGGAAACGGAATCACTCCGATGGAGTTTCCCTTTCTAAACCTCATCTTTTCTCCACTTTGGATTTTAGGAGCGCTTTGGGGAAAGATTATCATTTACCAGACATTTGCTTCCCTGATCTTCTATCTGATCCATCAACTTTCTAAAAAAGGCCATTGGTACGCGAGCGCTCTATTGCTTCTGCCCACGCTTTCATGGTCCGCTGACTACATTGAGAAGTTTCTGCCTGACACCCTAGCAATGCTCTTTATTACTTATGGGTGCGTGATCTTCTTTGAGAGGCGCTGGAAAGGCCTTACTCTCATCACTCTTGCCTTACTAATGAAGCCGACGGCGGTCGTTGGATTAGCTTTTTTGTTTTTCATTCGTAAATTTAGAAAAAACCCAATCACAGAAGGCTGGCCAATTGCACTTTCACTCGCGGTTTGCGGACTTTACTACACTAAGGGAATGGGATTGATTAGCTCGTTCACTATTAACACTCCGAAACTATTTGCCACTTCTCTTCGAAACCCCATTCAATCCTTATTCGAAGTTTTTCATGATTATCGATTTGTAATGAACGAATTCACCCAGCGTGTATTTATGTTCGGTGGAAGCGCGCTCATCATGTTGGCGGTATTGTTCCGGTTTCGTCGATACCCGATCAAGCTTTTGTTCTGGGGAGCTGCGCTGATCATCTTCATGTTCACCACCATTTCAGCTCTCGATGGTGAACACATGAAGGTTCACGATTATTATTTGGTTTCAGCGGCTCCCGTTGCCTGTGCAGTATTCTACTTTTTTATTCGTAACTCGAGACGCTGGGTGATTGGGCTTGCGAGTTTTTTGATTGTGCTTCATGCGATTGAGCTTTCGGTGCAAAACTTAAGTCCTCATCAATTTAAAGACCATTACTCAAAATACCAGGAAGCGAGCGCCCTCATTGCTCGGAATCCGTCGTTCCCCTGGAAGCAAGCTCACCCGTTCCGCTCAAACACGGAGCCCTTCCCAGCACTCGGGATCATCTTTGGCGAGATGGAGGGATCCAAATCCTCTGAATTCGGATTCTTCACCCAAGACTCCCCCGAATGGAATGCTTCTGGATGCACCAAAGTGGATGAAAGCCCCCATTTCGTTTTGGTTCGCTGCCCACTTAAAAGCTAACCATAAGAGATCATGAGATTAAATTGCCGCCCTTGACGCAACCCACCCATCCTGTTAAACCCCTGCGTTAAGAGGGAATCATGGGTTATTTGAAATTACACTGGGGCGTAGCCCTGCTCGCATTGAATCTGTTTGCCTGCTCAAAGTCAGACACGATTCGCTCGCAAGGATTGGTAATTCAATCGAGTCACCCGATTGAAACGACGAACTCTGATCACTCTCAAGTCCTCTTTAATACCGCTTATGCGTTTTGCTCTGACTTATCGGATTGCCCGGAGTCGATTGGAATGCTCGCCTTCATTAAAAAAGGCAGCGTCGGAAACTGTACCGCATTCTTAGTTTCCCCAAATGAGATCCTGACCGCAAGCGCCTGTGCTCAAGGTCAAATTAAGTTTCTGCTTCCCGAATCGAAAACGCAGGCAGCTGAGTCACTGGAAGTGAAACGAGTGACCGCGAGGCTTGGCGAAGTGACCCTCCTTGAGCTTGCGAGTGCATCCACCAGAAATCCACTCTCCTTAAATCGAAAAGGGATCTTAGACCTCACTCCGCTGAAGCTTTATTCTTTTGCTTCTCAGTCTGACACCTCTCTCATTGGTGCCCTGAAATCGAGTGATTGCATTTCGGTGATGAACTCTCAAGTGGCGCCTCAATACCAGGAACCTCTATCCGACTTAATCTCAGTCGCAAAATGCAAAGCAGAAATGGGAGTTGCGGGAGCACCGCTCTTAGATAGCGACGGCGCCCTTCGAGCGATTTTCATTGCGACCGCCTCCGCCACTCTTTCACTCGCGAAGAACGTGGCCTGCCTCGGAGACGCAAGGCTCGGCGCTGAGAATCCAGAGTGTGTGAAGCCAAGAGCTAGTACTCCTGATCGTTTTGATCATTCACGGGATTTAGCGATGAATGAAATTCAAAAACAATTCGATTTTTGGGCAGCAACGAAGCAGAAAATTGCACCCGTGCGCTTTACGCTGGGCTTGGGTGGACAAGGCGGTTTTGCGCCGATTCCTCAGTGTTTTACATCAAAAGAAATTGATTCAGACACTTATGCAGTGAGTTCTCCGATTTGGAGCCTCATTCCGAGGTTCGACGAATGGGAGCGCCCTTACTTTCAAGTCGTAAGCTCGATTGAAAACTACGGAACGACCCTGAACTTTTCACTCGATACTTTGAAGTCTACCGGATCCAGCCCACTCCTCTACAAGACGGGCGTAATCAGTGATGCAATTGAAAAATTTACGTATTGCACGGACCTCAAAAACTAGGCCGCTTTCTTTTCTGAATCTGCTTCGGTCTCGATATTAATCACATCCGCAAGCGTTTGCTTCGATGCAACGCCATCTGTACCCGTTGCTGCTGGGAAAGCGATCACGGTTGCCATTGGTCGCTCAGCTTGAGTATTTGAAAGCACCATGAGCTGCTGCAATTCTGCGAAGGTTCTCGTATCTTCACGGTACTCGACCGCAATCGAGCTTCCTTCAAAAATAGGAACCACATCCGTGTTCGCAATCAAATCATGAAAGGTGAGATTCTCTTCATTAAAAAACGCATAGGCATAACCCGCTCCGCCCGATGCTAAAGATCCTACCGAAACAATCCAGCGCTTGATCATCGTGGACCAGGTGAGGGGCTCAGCGCTTGAGATTAACTCTAAGTGAAATAATTTTTTACCAATGGAGGCGCGAGAGAGTCCCTGGATCAAGACGCGATTTACAAAAGATACGGAGATCGCCCAAAAGGCGAGACCAATCCCAAAGCCGCTCTTCATCGAGTGCTCCATTTGTTCAGGAGCGCCATTCTTCATCGCAGTGACTAAGGCCGCAACCATGGCTCCAAAGTAGGAACCGAGCAATCCCCCGGTTAACTCCAAGGAGATGTCGACCACTACTGAACCGATTCTGCGGAACCAAAGATCCCTACCCAAACTCATGCATTCCGTATCGGTCAAATACCTGACTAAATTGAGCGGTTTTTGTAAATCTTTATTTGCTTATTGATTACGGTAACTTAGGATTGTTCGCCCTTCAGGGCGCGAGCGGCCTTCTGCGCCTCTCGGCGGGCAGCAAAGAAGTCCCTTAAGATCTGCGAGCAGGCCTCCATGGGCTCATAAATCACCTGAAACCGGTGGTTCAACTGGGGGTGCTCGTGGACATGAAATCCTAAACAAAGGGCTCCCCCCTTTTCATCCTTCGCTCCATAAATCACCCGTCGAACTCGGGCCTGCTGACAAGCAGCCAAGCACATCGGACAAGGCTCAAGCGTGACGTACAAATCGCAATCAATCAAACGCCAAGACTGAAGGTGAAGAGCCGCGTTTTTGATTGCGATCATTTCCGCGTGCCCGAGTGGGTCCTGCATTTCTTCGCGAGTGTTTGACCCTTCCCCGATGACTTTTCCTTCATGGACAATCACGGCTCCCACGGGAACCTCGTCACGAAGGGCCGCAGCTTCAGCAAGCCTCAAGGCTTCAAGAAGGAATGATGGAGATTCCACGCTCTAAATCCTTTTTGTCGTTAAAGTTTTTCACAATCACTCGAAGCTTCCGTCTTAAATTCCGATCCAGAGGCAGAAACTGAATTCCCACTCCCTTCGGATGAGTCACCGTACTCTTCGCATTCCAGACGATTTTACCTGGAATTTCGAGGAATTGCTCATAGGCATTTAAATTGAGTTGGACCGGATCGTTATGCTTGAAATCGATCGGCGTTTTCAAAAAACATCCCCGGGAACTGAGATCCAGGAGCTGACCTTGAGTCACCCCGCTGAGATTGCCTCCCGAAACCAGTTCTGCATTAATGTGATGCATTCCCGCAATTCCACTTTCCCACCATTTGATTTGTGGAAAGAGGTAGGGAACCCGAATTTCGTGGGCCACTAGCGCATGGAGGATCATTTGGATCACCAATGTCGACGCAAACACATAAACTTTAAATTGAGACTCACTGAGACTCACCAGATTCAGTGCGTTGATGTAGACGGTGAGCGTCTGGGCGGCACCAAAGGTGTACCAAGACCAGTGCCTGAGGCTTTGTAAACCCACACCACTAAACACCCAAAGAACACAAGCAATGTAAAACAAGGGGGAAAGGCCAACCGCCACCACCCCTCGTGAACCAAAATCGAGCGCCAGGGACGCAAAGAGGGGATAAAGGATGGGAAACCCCATCATCAAAAATCCAAAAAAGCGAAGTGTCCCTGAGCATTTCATCCTTCACTTATTTTGGAGCATGTCTTTGACGGAGTCACGGGAATTTCGTACTCTATTCTCTGTGAAGAAACTCCTCTTCTTTCAAATCCTTGCCCTCTCAAGCGCTTTCGCAGGCCCCGTTCACGGACCTACGAATAATAGTCCGTCCACTTTTGAAGCCGTAACCGGCGACAGCCCCGATGAAGAACGCTCCGTATGGGATAGCTTCTATAAGAACAAGGCAAACGCTTTTGGGAAGGAAGCCATTGGGTTTCTCAAGGAACACCTCCATCAAGTGAAGAAAGGCCGCGCCTTTGTTCCGGCCATGGGAGAAGGCAGAAACGCGATCTACTTGGCCAAGCACGGATTCAAAGTCGATGGGGTGGATCTTTCAGAGGTCGCGGTCGATCGCGCGGTCGAAGCGGCCCGCCATCAAAAGGCAGACATCAAAGGAATCGTCGCAGACCTGACCACCTATCAGTACCCCAATGAGGCTTATGATTTTATCGTACTCTCATTGTTCTATATGCCGAACCTGATGCCGAAATTTAAGAAGACGCTAAAGCGGGGTGGGCACATCATGATTTACGTCAAAGCCGATAACGGGAAGCCGACTCAACAGAGCTCGCCTGATGATTTTTTAGTAAAAGGTTCTGACTTAAAAACCGCTCTTCGAGACTTCGAAACGATCAGCTACAAAGAGTACAAAGATCACGACGTTGAAGTCGTTGCTATTCTTGCAAGGAAACCATGAAAAAAACCGGTGTCATCAGTGAAGTGTTCCCTAAAATGGCGAACGTGATTCTTGATGAAGATGAGTCCAAGAAAATTCTCTGTACCTATCGACGTGGCCAAATCGTGGATCGCGATGCGGAATGGAGAGAGCGCTCTCCTGTTTGCCCGGGAGATAAAGTTCAAATCCATTCCTACGGCTCACGAGATGGCGTGATCGAAGAACTCTTTCCGCGTACTAATTTTATCTCTAGGCGTGCACCCGGCCGTGAGGGGAAGATCATGCACACCATTGCCGCCAACATTGATTTTGTGGTGATTACGTCCTCTTTGCATGACCCCGACTTTTCTCCCGGTTTGATTGATCGCTTTTTAATCGCAACCACTGTTTCCCAAATCAGGCCCATCATTGTCATTAACAAGATGGATCTGAAAGTCGGAGAAGAGCGACCGTGGAAGCTCTATGAAGATTTAGGCTATCGCTGCATTCCCGTTTCATCCAAAGAGAGATCCGGCATCGAAGAACTCAGAGCCGCATTGAAGGGTAAGACTTCCGTTTTCTGCGGACACTCAGGCGTTGGTAAAACCTCTCTCCTCTCTGAACTCTTCGGTGAAGTGGTGGGACGAGTGGGCGACATTAGTAAATCAACCGGCAAAGGGAAACACACCACGACCGTTTCAAAACTGATTACCGTCGGCGATGGAACCCGATTCATTGATACTCCTGGAATTAAAGAATTTGGTTTGATCGGAGTCGATGGAAAGGATTTAATTCAATACTTTCCCGAGATGTACGAACTTCAAGTGAAGCGCGAGAGCTATGATCACCTGCCTCGCTATGAGAGTTACCTCAGAATTAAAGCTGCACTTGATGATGAAGGTCGGTAGACCTCTAATCCCTTACCCGCGACTGCATCAGCCTTAATAAATAAAAAATCCATGATTCTTCTTCCTCCACGACATCGTGTCTCTCGCCGGTCGGGCATCCGGCCCTGGCGAGAGTCGGAAGAAGAATCATATATTTTTTATTGATTGAGCCTGAATTCATCAGAAGTATTTTGGACACCCAACTGGACAAAACAAAAAAGCCCCGGAATCCAACTCTCGCGGCGCAGGAAGCGCCATAGCGAGAGACACGATGTCGTGGAGGACTTCAGGGCTTTTTATTTTTATCTCAACTGAAGATCACTACTTACGATCGAAAATCTCTTTCGCAATAATCAATCGCTGAATCTGCGATGTTCCTTCATAGATCTGGTAAATCTTCGCGTCGCGCATCAACTTTTCTACAGGGTACTCTTTAGAATATCCGTATCCGCCGAATACTTGAACCGCATCGGTGGTCACCTTCATCGCCATATCAGCCGCATAAGATTTTGCGAAGGCTGCAAACTTAGTGTTTCTGCGGCCTTGATCGATTTCCCAACCTGCGCGCCACACGAGGTATCGTGCCGCTTCAATGTCTTTTGCCATGTCAGCAATCATGAAGCTGATCGCTTGATAACTTGAAATCGGTACCCCGAAGGTTTTACGAGTCTGTGCATAACTGATGGACTCATCCATCGCGCGTCTCGCAAGACCAACAGCACCCGCCGCAACTACCGGACGAGTGTGATCAAATGCGCTCATCGCAATTTTAAATCCATCGCCTTCATTCCCTAAACGGTATTTCGCTGGAACTTTTACATCTTCAAAGGTAATTCCACGAGTATCGGAAGCACGTTGGCCCAAGTTGTCTTCTTTACGTCCTACGGTAATACCCGGAGTATCGCGTGGCACGAGGAATCCAGACATTCCGCGATGCTTTTGAGATGGATCCGTGTAAGCAAGAACAAAGTACCAACTCGCTACACTGGCATTCGTGATCCACATTTTTGCACCATTGATCACATAATCATCGCCCACTTTTTTCGCAGTCGTTGTGATGCCGGCCACATCAGATCCTGCACCTGGCTCTGTTACACAATAAGCTGCATATTTTGGCTCACTGGTGAGCATGCCTAAAAATTGTTTCTTTTGCTCATCATTACCGGCCACCATCACCGGTGCAGATGCAAGCGCATTTGCTTCCATCGCGGTCGCAATACCGGTACAACCGTAAGCCAATTCTTCAGTAATGATAATTCCATCCAGAACACCGAGTCCGAGCCCGCCGTATTCCTGAGAAATGTGAGTATTCATGAGCCCGAGTTCCCAGGCTTTTTTTGTCACCTCATACGGAAACTCTCCCGTATGATCATGGTGCTCGGCCTTTGGAATCATTTCCTCTTTTGCAAATTTGCGTGCGAGTTCTTGAAGCTGCTTTTGCTCATCTGAGAGTTCGAAACTAATCATGACTTATTTAGGTCCTTTCATTTAGGAATTTAGGGACAGTGTATCAGGTTTTTAGTTTAAACAATGAGTGTTGAATTTATTTTTTTACGACAGGGATTTGACGTCGCTCTTAAGCGCCTTTTCAATTTGTCGAAGGTACTCAAGTAAATTCACCGGCTTTGGAAAAACATGAATGACCGAGCCCTTTGAAAGTTGCTTGAGCGCCTGCACGCTCTTTGCTTCTTGAAGGACGGGATCATAAACCACAAACACGTGCGGATGAACCTTTTCATCCAAGATCCGCTTTAAGAGTAAGGGCCAAAAACTTGCCGCGAAATGATCCAGATCAAGAATGAAAAGATCTCCCGTCAAAATAGAGGGAATCAGCTTACCAGGGTCGACCGATTGACTGAAATCTTCGTTGATCACTTGAAGATCGAGGTATTGCTCGAGGAGTTTCTTTTGTACCTCACGCTCGCGCGCCCCATGGCCTAACATGAGGGTTCGTTTATTCAGGTATTGGGTGGTAACCGCTTTTTCGCGTTTTTCTGCAATCAAAGAGCGAAATGCATCCCGCATGGAAACCACACCCGCCACATGGGAGTGTCCAATTTCTGTCTCATAAACGATCGGTAGGTGACGAATGTTGTGCTCGACCATCACCTCGGGGGCTCGATCAATCTCCAGTAAGGACAGAGAGATAATCTTCTTCGTCATGATCGTTGCGATCGCGGTATCCCAAGATCCATGTTTCTCAATTTCCCCCACCCACTTTAAAAGGTCTCTCTCGGTAAAGATCCCCACCAAGTTATGAGGGTGCTGGTAATTATTGACGAGTACCGAGCCGACATTATGCTCCCGCATCACGCGAAGGGTTTCGCGGATCGTGGTATCCGAGGGGACACTAATTGCAGGGGATGGGCTCAGATTCTCCATTTGCTAGAACTCCCTAAAATAGTGGCAAGTATAACCGTTTGGATTCTTAACGAGGTAATCCTGATGATAGCCCTCTGCTGAATAGAAAGGGCTTGCCTTGACCACTTCAGTAACAATGGGCTTTTTCCATTTACCGGAGGCTTCCCATTCCTTAATTTTTTTCGTGGCTGCCTCTTTCTGCACATCATCCGAATAAAAAATCACGGAGCGATACTGTGATCCCACATCATTACCCTGTTGGTTTGGCGTGGTTGGATTGTGGAGAGTGAAAAAGAAATCGAGGAGCTTGTCATAGCCGATTACTTTCGGATCAAAGGTGATCTTCACACTCTCGGCGTGACCCGTCTTACCTTTTTTCACTTCATCATAAACCGGGTTTTCCGTGATGCCGCCTGCGTAACCGACTTCAGTATCAATCACGCCTGGAATTTTACGAAGTAAATCTTGAACTCCCCAAAAACAACCTCCTGCAAGAACTGCGGTTTGATACTCGTGCTTACTCATGCGTTCATCCCTTTTCTTTTTCTCGGCCTCTAAGACCTCAGTCGTAAACAGATCCTTAAATTTTCCATATCCTTCTTTTTCAAGATTGAGCGCATTGATAAAACGCAGAGATGCGGAATTGATACAATAGCGTTTGTGTGTGGGGGCAGGACCATCATCAAAGACATGTCCCAAGTGAGAACCCGCAACGGATGATTTCACTTCAGTCCGGATCATTCCATGGCTCTTGTCTTCTTCCACTTTGACCATTTTTTCATCAATGGGCCTGGAGAAGCTCGGCCAGCCGGTTCCTGAATCGAATTTGTCTTTAGAACTAAAAAGCGGCTTTCCATCGACGACATCGACATAAATGCCCGCATCGTGATTGTTCCAATAGGCGTTGTTAAAAGGGTTCTCCGTTGCGCAAAGCTGCGTGACCTGATACTGCTCTTTCGTGAGATTCTTAATGACATTTGCGTTAGACAATCGGTGCTCCTGAGTTCCCCCATTGGTTTGATGGGTGCAAGAAAGACTAAAAAGGATAAGAAGAATGCTGCTTAAGAAATGGATCTTCATTTTTTAAGCGCGGCCTCGATCGCATTTTTCATCTCACCACTTTCGGGCTCTACGCCAGAACGGAATCGCGCGAGAACTTTGCCATCTTTAGAGATGAGAAACTTCTCGAAATTCCATGCCACTTCGCTTGCACTCTTGCCTTTGCCGGGCTCGTGATTGATTAACCAGTCATAGAGGGGTTGCTTGAGATTTCCAGATACGGGATTTTTTTCGAAAAGCGGAAAGGAAACTTTATATTTAGTCTCACAAAAGGTTTTAATTTCTTTTGCAGATCCGGGCTCTTGTTGTCCAAAATCATTACTCGGAAAAGCGAGAATTTCTAATCCTTGGCTTTGATACTTTTGATAAATCGCTTGAAGCCCTTGATACTGGGGCGTGTATCCACAATGAGATGCAGTGTTAACGATCAAGAGTGGCTTCCCTTTATATTTAGATAAGGTGATTGCCTCTCCTGCGAGCGTGTTTACTTTAAACCCATAAACATTTTCAGGCTCCTTCATCGCGTGAGCCGATCCGATTCCAAGACCAAAGAGTAGCACCATCAATAGAGAATTTTTCATACTCTCGAGTCTAACATCGAACAATTTTGCGTACAATGTGGGCAAAATGACGCTTTTATTCAACTGCCGTGGCTTTGATATTGAGTTCCTGCTCAATTTTTTTCGCTAGGGCTTTTGACGCACTTGGGACGCCGTGATTGAGGAGCACTTGCTGCGGCGGGTGACTCGCACTCCTGATCCAATTCAAAAGATCATTGCAATCACCGTGAGCAGAAAGGGATTCAATCGATTCAATACTCGCCCTTACTGGAACTGGCTCGTGGTGAATCCTCAACACACCCTCAATCTTTCCTTGGTTCTTTAAGAACCATCCTTTTGTTCCTTCCGCTTGGTAGCCCACAAAGAGAACCGCATTCCTCTCGTCGGGCAATCGGGTCTTCAGGTGATGCAATACGCGTCCCCCTTGAAGCATTCCGGATGCAGAAATAATCACAAGCGGGCCCTTTCGATTTGCAACTTCAATTGACTCTTGAGTATTTCGAATGAGTTCAAAACGATTGGGGTAAAAGTTTCGCGACTTCTTCTCAAAACTTAAATTAGGTGGATGATCTTCGGGGTGATCAAGATAGATCTTCGTCGCTTCAGTGGACATCGGTGAATCCAAGATCACGGGTATGGGAGAAATCCGTTTTTGATCTTCTAAGAGACGAATTAAAAATAGAACCTCTTGAGCCCTACCCACCGCGAATGAAGGAATGACAAGCACTCCGCCATTATTTTGAATGCGCTTCAGGACTTCTTCTAAGCAATCCAAGGCAACTTGATTCGAGTGGACGCGGTCACCATACGTACTCTCTAGAATGAGCAAGTCGGTATCCGGCAAAGCATCCGGACCCTTAATGGTTTCCTGCCTGCCATGTCCAACGTCGCCACTGAAAGTAATCAAACAGTCTTTTTCAGCGCACTTTACCTTAAGGCGCATTGCCGTTGAACCTATGATGTGTCCCGTTCTGGAGAGCGACACTTCCACTCCGGGAACGACCGTTTGCCAAATTTTTAGCGGTAAGGCTTTAATGAGAGGAAGTGTTTGTTGAACATCTTGAATTGTATAAAGCGGTTCTGCTGGCTTGTGGTGTGAGTAGCCGGAACGGTTTGCGAATTCTGCATCTTCTTCTTGGATGTGAGCGGAGTCCATCAAGATAACCTTCATCAGGTCTCGGGTTCCGGGAGAACAATAAACGGGTCCACAGTAACCCATTCGAACTAAGCGAGGAAGATATCCGCAGTGATCGAGGTGCGCGTGCGTGATCAAAATGGCATCAATTTGCTTTAGCTCATCTGGAAGTGGAGCCCAGTTCTGCTCTTTACTTGTTTTCTCACCCTGAAAAAGTCCACAATCCACCAGAATGTTTTTGTTATGGGCTTTGACGAGAGTCTTGCTGCCTGTGACCTCGCCGGCCGCTCCTAAAAATTTCAATTCAGCTTTATGAAAACGAAATGTTCTTTGTTCGCTCATCTTGGATGCACTTTAACACGATTTAAAAATGCGGAATGCGTAAAAAACCCACTCCCCCATTCCATTGGTGCTCCGCAAAAGGAATGCCGAAATGAGACAGAGCATATCGCGCCAAGGTCTCAGTTATCGCTACACTCTTGATAGCCAGGTACTTCCTCACTTCCAAGGAGTGGGAATGAACAAGATCAATCACTTGATGATTGAAAGCGTTCGGAATCATTACCTTCGCGATGGCTTAAAATCAAAAACGATCAATCGGGTGATGACCATTATTTGTCTCATTATCAAATTCGCCCTTGAGCAAGGTGAACTTTATCAGAACCCGATTAGAAAAAGCCTGTACCTCAAAGATGAGGCAAAGCAGTTTAGCTATTTCGAGAAGGAGGAGATTCACGCCCTCTTAAGAAGCAGTCGAGAGTTAAGTTCTTTTCCAGTACTTTTTCTCGCAGTAAATACGGGAATGAGACTCGGCGAATTACTGGGGCTCCGTTGGGACCGGGTGAATTTCAACTCTAACAAGATTGAGATCACTCGGACACTTCACGCAAAGGGAATCCTTCAGGAGAAAACAAAGAGTGGTAAGGCGAGATATTTTCCAATGAACGAAAATGTCAGATCTTTTCTCTTACAACTTAAGGCAAAAAGCTCAGGCACTGGATTCGTATTTACGAACCAGAATGGTGATCCGTTTAACCCGGATCATTTTAGTGGGCGAAACTTTAAGCGGGCTTGTAAGAGGGCAAAGGTGCGCTGCTTGCGGTTTCACGACCTCAGGCACACTTATGCAAGCCACTTCATGATGAATGGCGGGACCATTTTCGACTTGAGGGTGATGCTTGGTCATTCAGACATTAAGACCACGATGATTTATGCTCACCTCTCTCAAGAGCACCTGATGGATGCATCTAAGAAGGTGAACTTCGGGGTCTTCAATGAAGAG